>CANBYN010000036.1 GCA_947373615.1 Burkholderiaceae bacterium
ATGAGCGAGTCCGCTATTAAAATTGGCGTTCACAGAGGCTTAAAAAAATTAGCCTCTTCATTAGGATTTGAGTATGAACACTGACAAGCTAATACAAATATTAGCATCTGATCCTCTTCGAGATTCGCATCCGACTCTCAAGCGTCAACTATTGCTATCGATCGGATTGGGCGGTGGCATTTCTTTTTTAATGATGGCAACTATTCTTAAAGTTCGCCCTGATTTAATGTTTGCAGCAACCCTGCCCTTCTTTTGGCTAAAGATAGGTTTTGCGCTATCACTGCTTTGGGTGGGTTTATATGAAGCTATTAAAACAGCTTTTCCAGGCAACCGGAAGTCCAACTCCTATTGGAAGGTAGTCATGCCGGTATTGGCTGTATGGATCATCGCCTATTGGACAATTACCAATCCTTCATCCCCTGACACCATGGAGCTAGTTAAGGGTAGCACTTGGCAGGTCTGCTCTCTATTAATTGCATTTTTATCAATTCCAATTTTTATTCTCATTTTTTATGTCCTAAAGGACATGGCCTGCGTGAGGCCTCGTCTGACTGGATTTATGGCTGGTTTATTCTCAGGCGGACTAGCTGCAAGCATCTATTCATTGCATTGCCCAGAGCTTTCTCCTGTTTTCTTGGGAATTTGGTATCTGCTAGGAATGATGATTCCCGCCATTGCAGGGGCATTACTTGGTGGGAAAATATTACGATGGTAGTAATAACCCATTAGAAATTGTTAGCTTTAGTTATTACAAATACCGACTGAGGCACGAAGTCAGAAAATTGCATCTAAGTCCATCTTTTTAACAATATTTGAGCCTCTATTCAGGCTTCAAAAAACTCTAAACCGAAAATATTGGAGCCATAACTTTGTCTCCATCCTATATTAAATAAATTTAGGTACATAATATGATTTAAATCAAATGCATTGAATAATTCAATAATTAGATTGAACAAATATCATGTAATTACATATGCAAATTGCTTAATAAAGTAATAGACTAATATTCAGCTTACTAAAAAGATGTTCACAATCAAAAGTTTAGAGGCAGAAATGAATGAACCCAATGTATTTATATTTGATAATTTCTAGTATTTCGCACTTTGTTTAAGTTAATTAATTTTGCGATTGGATATAACCTTGTTTTTCAATCGACTTAAGAACACTCCAATACGGCATGTATTACTTGGTGTCGTTATGATTCCGTTAATTGCATTATCGGCAACATTGGCATTAGATACCTACCATCAATATAGAACTGATGTTGCAAAAGCTTTTCAAAATGCAAAGTCCATTCAGGTTGTCAACATCGCAGAAGCAGAACAGTTTATTGGCAGAACTAAATATATTCTGTCTGTGCTATCGCAAAGTCCCATGCTTAGATTATTGGACCCCAAACACTGTGGTACAAATATTTTCGGCCTTAAAAAACTTCAGCCAAGTTATGCAAATATATTTACTTTAAATGCGAAGGGAGAATTGGTTTGTAGCGCAGTTCCTGTAACCCCTGGAACTCCTCGCGGTCCAGACCCAAAAACCTATTTTAATGAATTAGTGCGAACCCATCAATTTACGGTAGGCAAACCAACAGTAGGTTTTATAACCGGTCGTTGGGTAACAACCTTAGCATATCCAATGATGGATGAGGAAGATCGGTTGATTGGTGTGGTTGGTATAGCGGTTGATTTAATGAGTTTTCACCCCCAATATTCCTCAAATGACCTGACGATTTCAGTGCTTTCAGGGATTTTGAATAGTGATCGGGTAGTGATCTCTACTACTCGCGAAGACCAGTCTCGCATCGGAAAGGTTTCCGAAACTCCCGCTGCCAAAATCATGGTGCAAGAACGAGAGGGTCAAATCGTATCTACCGATCCATTTGGGGTAAGTAGAATTTATTCATTTGGCCCGGTAGCGGATACCGATTGGATTTCATTTGTTTCGGTTGAGGAATCAACAGTGCTTGGGCCAATCATTCGGCTAGCGTTGATTCGCCTTGCATATGCTCTTTCAATGCTAGTAGCTATTGTATTAATTACATTAATGCTGGCAAGATGGATTTCCAGTCCGATCGAACGCATCTCAAAAGCGATATCTCTTATAGATAGTGGGGATAATCATTATCGAGTAGACATTGATGGTCCATTAGAAGTACGTGAAATATCCTCGGAGCTGAATGCCCTTTTAGATAAACGTCAAAAATCCGATGACATTATCCGCAAACTTTCTCTCGCAGTTGAGCAGAGTCCAGAGAGCATTGCCATTACGAATTTGGATGCAGAGTTGGAATACGTTAACTTGTCTTTTATTAAGAATACCGGTTATTCCAAAGAAGAAGTGATCGGTAAAAATCCCCGTGTATTGCAATCCGGCAAGACTCCTGAGCATACCTATGCGGCAATGTGGGAGGCTCTAACAAAAGGACATGTCTGGAAAGGCGAGCTTTATAACAAGCGTAAAGACGGTAGTGAATACATCGAAATGGCGACGATTAGCCCCATTCGAGACGAGTCTGGACAAGTGACTCATTATCTGGCATTAAAGGAAGACATTACCGCCAACAAGGTTGCCGAAGAGAGGATGCTTCATTTAGCGTATTACGATCAACTGACCGATTTACCCAACCGCCAATTACTTTTAGATCGTTTGAAGCAAGCGATTGTCTTAAGTGAACGCAGCAAACAATTAGGATCTATTTTATATATCGACTTAGATCATTTTAAAAACCTGAACGATACGCAAGGTCATGATGCCGGGGACGAGTTTTTAAAGCAGGTATCTGCAAGATTACTCGCATGCGTTCGCGAAAGCGATACCGTGGCGAGAGTCGGCGGTGATGAGTTCGTGGTGATGCTGGAAGATCTCCATGAGGATTTATCCTTTGCGGCATCGTTCTCTAAATCGATAGCCCATAAAATTCTTGCTACCTTTACTTTACCCTTTACCATAAACGGCAATTCCTATAAGAGCACCCCCAGCATCGGCATTGCTATATTTTCGGGCTATCAACATGACACGGTTGACGAAACCTTTAAGCGCGCAGATTTGGCGATGTATGATGCCAAGTCTTCTGGTCGTAATACTGTAAAGTTTTTTGATCAGACCATGCAGATAGCGCTGACAGCAAGAACCCAGGTTGAGTTGGATCTACGAACCGCATTAGATCAAAACCAATTTTGTCTTTACTATCAACCACAATTAGATGCTCAAGGACGCACCATTGGTGCAGAGGCGCTTTTGCGCTTGCAACATCCCAATGATGGGCTTCTAGCTCCTGAAAATTTTATCAAGGTGGCCGAAGAGACAGGATTGATATTGCCGATAGGCAATTGGGTGCTGGAAAGCGCATGCAACCAATTGGTCCAATGGAATACCAAACCCGAGACAGCTGGATTAACTATTTCTGTCAACGTGAGCGCTCGCCAGTTTAGCAATGCCCACTTCGTTGAGCAAGTGCTAAGCATCATCGAAAGTTCGGGAGCTAACCCCAATTTGCTCAAAATTGAACCAACTGAAAGTCTGCTTTTAGAGGATGTACCGGGGACTATTGAGAAAATGACAGTTTTACGCAATCAAGGCGTCCGGTTTGCCTTAGATGATTTTGGGACAGGGTATTCATCTTTGGCTTATTTGAAAAAATTACCTTTAGATCAACTGAAGATTGATCAGTCATTTGTTAGTGAACTTCCATTTAATTCTAATGCCTGCTCCATCGTAAAAGCCGTTATTACTATGGCCAACAGTTTGAATCTGGGGATTATCGCTGAAGGTGTAGAAACCATAGAACAACGCAAGTATCTATTCGAAAACGGTTGTTATCTCTACCAGGGGTATTTTTTCGGCCATCCGATGCCGATAGAGCAATTTAATCAGTTCTTAAATAATAATCAAACCAATAAAACTTAATTTCAATAGCCGTTTTCTGCCTTTTGTTTACCAAGATAGAGGTCTCTTGGCCACCCTAATCTGACATCCAAAAAAGTCTCATTTCTGGAAGATCTTGTATACCTCGCTCATACCCAAATTTGATGGCTGGATCCATGATTTCAGGATCCACAACACTCATGGTTTTTCTACCAGGCAGCATTCCAACAATCACTAGTTTTGTTTTGGTCCCACCCGCTTCCAATTTTTTTACTTCCTGCAAAATCGTGTTTGGCAGGTGATTCAAACGTAGGCCTTGTTTTTCTTGCTTAATTGTGTCGGCCAAGGCAACTACTAGAGCTCTCTTGGACCCAGCCACAATATCGCAATGGGTTTCAGTCGAGCCAATGCTGCCATCCATACAAACTCGATCTTTAACCCAGGTTGGACCAGTTACACCAGGCGCAGACGCGCTGGCAGCACATGCATCAATTACAGATATACCTAAATCTGGAGCAATTACTAAACGCTCAGCGGTATAACAATCAATCGTAGTGATATACATTTTTTGAGGGATACTTTTCATATCTCCCAGGAAAACTTTAATATTCGTTTGAAACTTTTCAGATGGAATTGATTTTGCAGCCATCGCTGCATGACCAATTGCCTGAATGGTATCAGGCTTGCCATCCTTAGCGTTAAGTCCCATCATCATTACCCGTTCTTGACTTGGCGAGAACTTTTTGGTCGGTACTAGCTTGGCCATTATCTTTGGATAGTCAGCCAGCAAATTAAATTCTGCAGAGAAAAGATCTAAGCGACTGCCCAATAAAGCGCTACCCAATACTGCGCCAGCTGACGTACCAACCACAATATCTGCTAAACGCAAGTCAATCCCATTGCTCAGCATCGCATGAAAATAACCCACTAAAAATGAGCTCATATATTCTGAACCACCACCCAAAACAATTGCTCTATCTTTGTCCTTACCAGGCGGGCTTTTATATGGAATGGGATGGGCTAGTCCATCATCCCAATTCGCAGTAGTTTCTTGGATTTCTTTTGCCCCCAAAGCCTTAACCTCGGCGATTACTTTTTTAGAGGGATTTTGGTTTTGAGCAAAGGACTGCGTTCCTACAGCAGTAGCAACACCAATGGTCGAGGATTTTAAAAAATTGCGTCGAGAAAAAAGATTCATATTAGATTCATTAATTGTTAACTCAGTTACCATCTTTATATCAAACCAACTTAAAGTCCAGAAAAACTTGAGTAACTCTTTTTAGCCAATTTAAAACATCTCGATCAACTTTTTGATTGGCCACCTCTCGATACAAATGCACAAATCGATACTTTTTAAGAAAACCCATCTAAGACTCCCTTTCAGCCCAATCTATAATCAACGTTTTATGACTTACCTTAGATAGGCGTCTGACAAACCTAATGGATCATCTAATAATTCAGGATTATCGTTTTGCAGGCCTGATCATTGTTTTTGGTACTCTTGCCATATTCGTGATTTCTTGGCTTTTGGATAGATCGCCCATATCAAAGTGGTTTAAAGCATCGGAAGGTATAGCGGTATCGTTTATTACTATCCCAGCATTTTTGTTTGGGCTAGCCATCTCCACTCTTGCATCCGGAATATGGGATAGGCATTCCACAGCGCATTTCAGTCTTGTGAATGAGTCTGCCGCCATAGGAGCTCTGATTAGCGTCTCAAAAATTCTTTCACCTCAAGATAAGTTAATGCTAAACACGGCCATTAATAATTATGTAAATGGTGTGGTTGATAAAGAATGGCCAGCTATGCAAAGTGGTGACTCTAAAAACCATTGGCTAGCATCACCAGAGCTTGAGGCTTTAAGCGCCGTAGCAAATAAAATAGCAACAGATCCTAATCAACTAAGCTCCACTGGAAATCGTCTGCAAGCAACAATTGACAACCTGCGCCATGCTCGACTTCTAAGGCTTGGCTTAGCATATGACGGGATTGATTTTGCAAGATGGCCCTCCATTTATATGCTCTCTTTTTTGTTGCTATTTTCAGTGGGTCTACTTCAACTTCGAGCTCCAAGAGCAATGAGAATCGCCCTGACTATGGGAGCCCTATGTATTGGATCATCTCTGGTTTTCTTGTATATCAATCTATCCCCGTATCGCGGCATTAATCCAGTTGAACCAACATTTCTAAAAGATTCAGTCCAATCAATGCAGTCGCTTTAGGGCTTAATTCTAAGTGTAGCGTTCCAATTCAAAAGCTCTATTTTTTGAGCCGCTCTTTTAGTTCAATTGAATGCCTAACTAAAAGAGCGGCTTATTCATTAAAATCTTTGTATTGATTACATTATTTCTCAGGCTTAAATGGGTTATCAAGAAACTCTTGAACGCCCGAAAACATAAGCATACGATTTTTTTCCATGATGATTGAGTGAGTACCTTCGCTAATTTGCAGCATAATTTTATATGGAGCATTTTCTAATTTAGTGAAGTATTCATACATCATGTAGCTTGGTAAGTCGGCATCCCATTCTGCGTGAACCAACATAACAGGCACCCGAATATCCTTGGGATCATAGACTGGTTTGCCAGCGCTCCAAAACTCGCGAGCATCCTGAACGGTTCCATTGGGAGCGCGTAATTTCTTAGGATTCTGGGTTTTACCCCAAGGATCCGTCTCAAAGGTAGCGGCGGCCCATTTTTCAAACCAGCCCGCAGGGATCAAGGCCTCTTTTGCATTTTCAGGAACACCAGTTAACCAACGGTTTTTAGCATCAGCAACCGAAGCAACCCTATAGGCGCCTAATTGACCGCCCTTATCAGTTAAGGGTGCACCGCCCTGACGCAACCATTGAGGCGCATATAAGACTAGCTTACTTACCTTCTCGTTGTTTTCAGTGGTGTACTTACCCATGATCGTAGTTCCCCACGACCAACCGAGTAAATTGATTTTGCTGATATTACGTTTTTTTAAGATGTAATCCACAGCGCTTGAAACATCTTTAACTGCCACCTCCGTTCTAACAATAGGAGGATTTTGATCGGCGGGCTGATCCATTTCAGCAGGTCTTGTTGATTTACCATAACCACGCAAATCCACTAGCCATACGTCATAACCTCTCGCAGCTAAGTATTCCATCCAAGAAGTGCCATCAAGCGATAAATCAAATGCAGTTTCAGATGGATAGGTTGAACCATGAACATAGAGCAAGGTTTTTTCAGCTGAGAATTTCTTTTTGCCGGCTAAGTGCTTATTACGAACGTAGAGAGAGATGCCTGAAGTGTCGCTTGGGACCATATATTCAGCCATCTCGATTTTCTCTAAAGCAAAGGCTTGCCCGAGAAAAATACATGAAATAAAGGCCACCAACGCTTGTGCTGTAAATTTCAATTTGTCTCCTTTGAGGGTATTACCCACGATTTATTTGTTATAGGCCAATATAGCATTTCTGAGCATCGGCACAATGGGAAATAAGGACTTTTAAGCCCTCCCTCGTGTCCTCTTATGCCCTATTTATGGTCTTCAGTTGCGCTTAAACATAAAACCCTTTAAGCACTCTAAAATAGGGATTATGAAAAAGATTCCAGAACTTCTAGCCCCTGCCGGCAGCCTATCCATGCTGCGCACTGCTTTTGACTTCGGTGCTGATGCGATTTATGCAGGTCAGCCTCGCTATTCTTTACGTGTTCGTAATAATGATTTTGGCAAGATTGAAGTTCTCAAGCAAGGCATCGACACCGCACACGATTTAGGAAAAAAGTTTTACTTGGTTTCTAATTTGTTACCGCATGGTGCAAAGACGCGTACTTATATTAAAGACATGTCACCAGTCGTCGCTCTAGGACCAGACGCACTCATTATGTCCGATCCTGGTCTGATCATGATGGCTCGTGAAGCATGGCCTGACATGCCCATTCATTTATCAGTTCAAGCAAATACTGTCAATGGTGCTGCTGCAAAGTTTTGGTGTTCTGTTGGTGTCAGTCGAGTTATTTTATCTCGGGAACTTTCTTTTGATGAAATTGAAGAAGTTCGTCAAGACTGTCCTGAAATGGAATTAGAAGTATTTGTGCATGGCGCTTTATGTATTGCATACTCTGGACGCTGCCTGCTTTCGGGGTATATGTCTCATAGAGACTCTAATCAAGGCGCCTGTACTAACGCCTGTCGCTGGGACTACAAGGTCAAGCCAGGACAAGAAAACGCTAGCGGCGATGTTGTTCTTCTTCAGGAAGCAAGAAGACCAGATGATTTAATGCCTATGGAAGAAGATGAGCACGGCACCTACATCATGAACTCCAAAGACTTGCGCGCTATTGAGCATATTGAGCGCCTTACAGCGATGGGCGTAGATTCATTCAAAATTGAAGGTCGCACAAAATCGCCCTACTACGTTTCTCGCACAGTTCAATCCTATCGAACTGCAATCAATGATGCAGTTGCAGGCAAGCCCTTTGATACAACGCTACTGGGCAATCTTGAGGGCTTGGCAAATCGCGGTTATACCGATGGTTTTTATGAACGCCATCATGACAAGGAGTATCAGCTGTATATGAGAGGTCACTCTCTTTCAGGGAGAAGTCTTTATGTTGGTGAGACACTAGAAATTGACCCGATTACTAATCGAGTTAAAGTCGATGTAAAAAATCGTTTTTCAGTTGGTGACAGGCTTGAAGTAATTGAACCACAAGGCAATCAAGATTTAGTGCTTGAGAACATGTGGAATTTGAAAGGTGAACCCATTGATGTCGCTCCAGGTTCAGGTCATTTTGTTTGGATTCAGTTGCCAATGAAAAGCCAGCATGCCTTCGTTGCGCGCTATACACAAGAACCCATTAAAGCAGAAGCTTGTTCTTCTTGTAGCGAATAAATTCCCCCTTATACACACAATCAACCACTTTAATGACTAATACTCAAAACACAACTACTGAAGCAGTTGGATTCAAACAAAAAGTGAAAGAGGAGGCTAAAAAGGCTTTTGCGCTCTCCCTTTACTTTGGTGTTTGGTTTTGTGCTATCGCATTTTTGGCGGCAACCACACTAGATGAAAGACCTATTCCTCTTTCCATCTTTGGTTTGGCCTTAATCAAAGCGGCTTTATCTGCCAAATTCATGTTGATTGCCCAAGCTGCATATCCAATTAAAGTGAATAGGCATCATGGAATTTTAAAATCACTTTTTAATGAATCGCTAGTCTATATTGTTGTAGTGATTGCCTTGAACTATCTTGAGGCGGGCGTTCATGGCCTAATTAATGGCAAAGACTTTCTGATATCTATGACAGCCTTTGGACACTCTGAACCCTTGCGCGTATTGGCAATATCGATCGTCTATTGGCTCATTGTATGGCCTTATTTAATTTTCATGGGGGTAAATTTGGCAATCGGCAATAACGCAACTCTTGAAATATTATTTGGTTCCAAAAAATAGTTGCTTGATGTGAAAATTTTTTGGCTTGTTTTGCTTGGGTTTTTTTCCCAACAACTCCAAGCTCAAGAAATTGAAGCGCGCGCTTATTCCAATGCACCTATTGGAATTAACTTTGTTACCGGTGGAATTGCTCAGGCAAAAAGTGGGACCTACACGCTGACTACTGAAGCGGTTAGCCTAACTCACGTCTTAGATGTTGCTGGTCAATCGGGACGGCTGAGCATTTTGTTGCCTTATGCACAATTATCAGGCTCTGCAGGCTCTACCATACAGCCCATCAATGCCTCTGCAGAAGGGCTTTCAGACCCAGTAATTAAGGCTTCCGTGAACCTATATGGTGCACCCGCTCTAACTTTAAGCGAATTTAATAGTTACCAACAAGATCTGATTATAGGAGCCAGTATTGCTGCATCAATTCCTTGGGGGAAGTACAACAGCGAGCAATTAGTCAATGTAGGAGGCAATCGCTCGCTGATTCAGCCGGGCGTTGGTCTATCTCAAGCAGTCGGACCTTGGCGTTTAGAGCTGGCCGGCATGGCTACGATTTACACCAGCAATACGAGTTTCATGGGGAGCAATACCCTTTCACAGAATCCTATGTATTCCGGGGAAACACACGTGATTTATTACTTTCCCAATACTGCCTGGATCTCAGCAGACGCCACCTACTTTATGGGTGGACAATCCTATGTGAATGGTCAAGCCATCAACGGACCTCAAGAAAACTGGCGCTTCGGTAGTACCCTCTCCTACCCAATCAATATGCACAATTCAATTCGTCTATCAGGGAGCACCGGGGTCTATTCGCGTACCAATAATAGCTATGATATGGTCGGCATTTCTTGGCAATATCGCTGGGGTGGTGAAAAGTAGTTAAAAAGCCTCATCGCTCACTACAATTGCTTTAATAATTTACTAAATAATTCTAATAGAAAATCGAGACCTCCATGACTTCTAAGCCAAAAGACCCAACTGAAAGTGGTTTACGTAAAGGTTTGACCAGTTACGGTGATAAAAGCTTTTCATTATTCCTGCGCAAAGCTTTTATCAAGGGGGCTGGTTACACCAATAGTGCTTTAGACCGCCCCGTTATCGGAATTATCAATACAGGTAGCGCGTATAACCCTTGCCATGGAAACATGCCTCAGTTAATTGAGGCAGTTAAACGAGGTGTGATGTTAGCTGGCGGTTTGCCAATGGAATTTCCAACAATCTCCATCCACGAAAGTTTTGCCGCTCCAACTAGCATGTATTTGCGCAACCTCATGTCGATGGACACAGAGGAAATGTTGCGAGCGCAGCCCATGGATGCGGTTGTTATGATTGGTGGTTGCGATAAAACAGTTCCCGCTCAAATGATGGGAGCCGCCTCTGCTGGCTTACCCGCCATTCAATTGATCACAGGATCAATGCTGACTGGATCCCATCGCAGTGAACGCGTGGGTGCCTGCACCGACTGTCGTCGCTATTGGGCAAAGTTCCGCGCCGGCGAGATTGATGAGATTGAAAAAGATGAAGTAAATGACCAGCTTGTTGCCAGTGTAGGCACCTGTTCTGTAATGGGTACAGCAAGCACCATGGCCTGCATCTCAGAAGCCTTGGGAATGACTGTGCCTGGTGGTGCAACACCACCAGCAGTCACCGCTGATCGTATTCGCGTTGCTGAAGAAACAGGTACTTGCGCAGTGAAAATGGCTAAAGATGCTTTAACCATCGACAAAATACTGACCGCCGATGCTTTTGAGAATGCGATGCGTGTATTGCTGGCCATTGGCGGGTCTACGAATGGTATCGTCCACTTAGCAGCGATTGCAGGACGCATGGGTCTAGAGATTGATCTAGAGGCCTTA
>CANBYN010000037.1 GCA_947373615.1 Burkholderiaceae bacterium
TGGCTAAGGCCGTCTAAGTAGATAGACACATCGCATATGATCCCCTTCTCATCACTAAAACCAAAAAATGTTTTATTTATTGCCACTAGGCAAATTGGGGATGTGCTCGTCACTACCCCGCTAATTAGCAAAGCAAGAGAGCTTTGGCCTGAGGCAGAATTTCATTTTCTTGGCTATCGCGGAAAACTCGATATGTTGCACGGCAATCCCGACATTGCTGAAATCATTGAAACCGCAGATCGTCCCAGCTTTACTGGGTATCTCTCCCTCTTTAATCGTCTGTTTCAGCGCTATGACCTCGCCATCGTTACCCAACCAAGTGATCGCGCCTATCTCTATAGCTTGGTGGCAGCCTTCAGAAGAGTTGGTGTATTGGGTGGTCATCCCCAAGGTAAGGATGCAGAAGATAAAGGCAAACGAAATAAGATTGAAAAACAAAATGCCTGGAAAAAGTTTATCTGCATTCATACAGTAGATGTGGACTACTTTAAGCAACATGTCATTACAGAAAAACTGCGCCTCTTGGAGTCATTCGTCAAAAAGCCAGGCGAACTCTTTAACAAACCAATTGTAGTAACACCGCCCGCTGGAGAGCCATTAACCCCACTGATTGCGAATGCGCTTCAGCAACCCTACGTAGTCGTTCACCCAGGACCATTGACTGCCTATAAACGTTGGCCCTTGGCCTATTGGCAGCAACTCATCCTTTGGCTCGCAGGGCGTAATTTCCAAGTGGTATTAAGTGCTTCACCCGCAAAGCAAGATGTTCAGCTCAATCGCGACATCCTCTCCTTATTGGATGATCAAACGCGCCTTAAGGTGATTGATGCCGCTGGCAAATTAACTATTCCACAAGTGGGAACTGTATTACGCAATGCTGCACTGTATATAGGCGTCGATACCTCCATTACTCATTTAGCTGCTGCATGCAATACTCCCACTATCACTTTATTTGGGGCCACACCGCCAACTAATTTTGGTCCTTGGCCCAATGGCTTTATTGGAGAGCAGCCCTTTGAGCTTCGCGCTCGCTTTCAGACTGTTGGGAATGTGACTATCTTGCAAGGTCCTGGCGAATGCGTTCCATGTCGCAAAGCGGGCTGCCAAGATCGAGCTGACAGCAATAGCGAATGTTTAGATCTGCTGGAGCCAATGCAAGTAATTGCCGCAATTGAACGGGTCCTGCAAAAATAACTTAGTGGTATTGAACCTGTACAGAATCCTTTTGCTTGGATGCCAAAATCTGGTTCAAACTTTGCAGGCAAGCATCATCAGGGTAGAGACGCAATTCTTCAGGGAACTGCATTAAGCAAGCCCCACCGCTCGTAGTCACTGCAGCAGTGAGCATCAACCCTTTTACCCCATCGTTTGAGCCTGGAGTTGGTGGTGTGGGGGCGCCTAATTTTGGATCCCGTATACGATTGGTCATTAAATAGGGAGCAATCTGACTGCGGAACATTTTTATATCAATGGCTGAATCAATACATAGGTGAACATTTCGAGCAAAACGCATACGGGCACCAGTAATATCCATTACCACCTCTGACACTACACGCATGCCCCCCGAGAATTTATCTGGAGTTACGTTTACTTTTGCAACTAACAATTCATCTTCTTTGAGCCAGGAGCGATTAGGTTCGTAAACTTCGCTATATAAAGTGACCTCAATCGCAGCGCTACCATCATCAATAGTAGCAATCATCATCCGGCCGCGTTGACCAGTCAACATCCGCGCTGAAGTAATGATTCCAGCAATGAGCTGATCTTTACCTTCGGTAACTTTAGATAAGGGTTGACGAATAAAATGCGCCGTCTCCTCTCGATAAGCGTCGAACATATGGCCAGTTAAGCAAAGACCCAATGAAATTTTTTCCTCTTGGAGGCGTTTTTTCTCGGACCAGATTGGTTCATGGACTAATTCAGGAAGGTGACTATTTTCTTCGCCAGCGACATCAAATAAGCTTACCTGATGAATAGATGCTTCCGCCTGCTCTGCCGCCTCAATCGCTCTGGCTAAAGAAGCGAGCAAGGTAGAGCGAATATCATAAAGATTGCCACCCTCGGGAACAGAATCGCGATAAAGACTATCAAAAGCTCCAGCGCGCATTAAGGCTTCAATGGCACGACGATTGACTTGCCTACGATCTACGCGTGCGCAAAAATCAAACAAATCTTTAAATGGTCCACCCGCTTCGCGTGCTTTCACGATCACTTCAATAGCAGCCTCGCCGGTCCCCCGCACTGCGCCCAAGCCATAACGAATATGGCTGATTGGAGCATCAAGACCCACATCGGGCGCACGCAAAGGCGTGAATTCATAAACCCCAGTATTAATATCTGGAGAGAAAACACGAATCTTGTTAGAGAGACAATCGTCATACAGAATTTTCACCTTATCGGTGTCATCCATTGCGAGCGATAAGTTGGCCGCCATAAATTCAGCAGGGTAATACGCTTTGAGCCATGCAGTCTGATAAGCTAGAAGCGCATAAGCAGCAGCATGAGATTTATTAAATCCATAGCCAGCAAAACGCTCCATTAAGTCATAGATCTCATTTGCCTTGCCTTCTGTAATACCGCCCGCTTTGGCGCCATCACTAAAGATTTTGCGATGTTGCGCCATTTCTTCTGGCTTTTTCTTGCCCATCGCACGTCGCAACATATCAGCAGCACCCAATGAGTAGCCACCAATCATTTGAGCCATCTGCATGACCTGCTCTTGATAGACCATGATTCCATAGGTTTCACGCAGAACTGGTTCAATACGTGGATCTGGATACTCTACTTTTTGGCGGCCATGCTTACGCTCAATAAAGTCTGGGATCAAATCCATTGGGCCTGGACGGTAAAGAGCCACCAAAGCAATAATGTCTTCAAAACGGTCAGGCTTTGCATCACGTAGCATGCCTTGCATGCCACGACTTTCCAACTGAAACACTGCAACCGTATTGGCTTTCTTCAGAATATCAAAAGCCTTTTCATCATCTAACGGAATCTCACCGATATGCCAATCCTTGCGGTCGGCATGCAGAGACTTAATCCAGCGCTCAGCGGCTGCCAAGATGGTTAGCGTTGTTAATCCCAAGAAGTCAAACTTCACTAGGCCGATCGCTTCAACGTCATCCTTATCAAACTGACTGATGACTGACTGGCTATCCTGATCTTTACTCTCTTGGGTGTAGAGTGGACAAAAGTCAGTCAGACGCCCTGGCGCAATGAGCACGCCACCCGCATGCATGCCCACGTTACGGGTCATCCCTTCTAGTTGTTGCGCCAAAGAGAGCAACTGACGCACTTCATCTTCATTCTTTTCTCGTTCAGCTAATTGCTTCTCTTCCTTCTTGGCCATTTCAATTGTCATATATTGACCTGGCTTATTAGGAATGAGTTTGGCAATTCCATCGACGAAGTTATAACCTTGCTCTAATACGCGCCCAACGTCACGAATCGCCGCCCGAGCCGCCATCGTTCCAAAGGTGGCGATCTGACTCACCGCTTCTTTGCCGTATTTATCCTTCACGTACTGGATCACACGATCACGACCATGCTGGCAAAAGTCGATATCAAAGTCGGGCATCGATACCCGCTCTGGATTTAAGAAACGCTCAAAGAGTAAGTTGTAGCGAAGAGGGTCTAGATCGGTAATGCCTAATGAATAGGCCACCAAGGAACCAGCGCCCGATCCACGACCAGGCCCGACTGGCACACCATTATTTTTTGCCCAGTTAATAAAGTCTGCAACGATCAAGAAGTAACCCGGGAAACCCATTTGTGAAATCGTCTTAACTTCAAACACCAAACGTTCTTGATACCGCGCCATTTCATTTTTGCGCTCTTCTGGGTCTGTGAAATTGCGCTCCATATGGCGCTTCAAACCAACCTCAGATTGCTGCAGTAAATAATCGTCAAGCGTGATGCCAGGCGGGGTTGGGAAGTCAGGTAAACGAGGCCGACCTAATACCAAAGAAAGGTTGCAGCGCTTAGCGATTTCTACCGAGTTAGCTAATGCCGATGGGAGATCTGAAAAACGTTTTTCCATTTCTTCTTGGGTTAGGAAATACTGATCTTCATTAAATTTCTTTTGACGGCGCGGATTACTCAGCAACTCCCCTTCAGCGATGCACACGCGCGCCTCATGGGCAGTAAAGTCGCTTCTTTGCATAAACTGGACAGGATGCGTAGCTACTACAGGAAGATCTAATGCACTGGCAAGATGGCATGCCAATTGAAGCTGTTTCTCATCCTGTTGATGACCGCCTCGCTGCACTTCGATATAAAAGGATTTTGGGAAAAGCGTGTCATATCGTCTTGCGACAATCTTGGCCTGATCTTCTTGCCCAGCGAGTAACGCTGTGCCGATTTCCCCCATCCGCGCGCCAGAAAGCGCAATCAATCCGTAAGCCAACGTTCTTTTGATGGCCTTATCTTCCGCTTTGGTAGCGGGTTCACTAAACCAAGCGGAGTCAATTTCCGCCCGTCCACGGGATTGATTATCTAAAGAGGCTCTACTGAGCAACTCACATAAATTAAGATAACCCGAATGGTTTTGCACCAACAGTAATAAACGATGAGGTTGCTCTGGGTCTTTGGGGTTGCTAATCCACACATCGGCACCAGCGATGGGTTTAATGCCGCCAGATCGAGAGGCCGTATAAAAACGCACTAAGCCAAATAAATTACTCAAATCTGTTAGAGCTAAAGCCCCCATTTCATCTTTGACGGCGGCTTTTACCGCATCATCAATACGCACGATTCCATCCGTAATTGAAAATTCGGAATGAAGGCGTAGATGTACAAAACGGGGTGAAGCCATGAGATGATTTTAGCTGTGTCAGAACTTAAAAACCTTACATCCCCAGCCGACGGCTACCGCGGGCGATTTGCCCCCTCACCTACTGGTCCACTCCATGCAGGATCCTTGGTTGCTGCCCTCGGAAGCTGGCTTGATGCTCGCAAACATGGGGGGCATTGGCTGCTAAGAATCGAGGATTTGGACGCGCCCCGATGCATCCTTGGGGCAGATGAGCATATTCAGTCCCAGTTAAGCGCCTGTGGCCTTTTTTGGGATGAGAAGGTTTCCTATCAATCAGAGCGTCAGGAGGGCTATCTCAGGGCGCTTGAGCATTTAAACGCCCTTCAATGTATATACCCCTGCATTTGTTCACGACAAACGATTGCCAACACACTAAGCAGCCTAGGTATTGGCATTTCCCGCAACCTTGAAATGGTCTACCCTGGCACTTGCCGACCGAGCAAATTGGTCAGCAATACGCTAGAGGTGGCATCAAGATCAGCAACCGCCTGGAGACTCGCCCTTCCCTCAGATTGCATTATTGAATTTGAGGATTTGGCGCAAGGCCCTCAAAGCCAAAACCTCAATACTCAAGTGGGTGATTTTACAGTTCGCAGAAGTGATGGTGTATTTACATACCAACTTGCGGTGGTCGTTGACGATGCACTACAACACATTTCCCATGTGGTGCGCGGCGAAGATTTACTCAGCAACACCGCTCGGCAGATTTATTTGCAAAATGTCTTGGGGTATCACACACCACAATACCTTCATCTGCCATTGGTTCTTGATGAGCATGGAGAAAAACTCAGCAAGCAAACCTTGGCGACTCAAATTAATACTCAAGATGAAAAGCATGCGCTCTTGGAATTACGTAAGGCTGCAACACATTTAGGTTTGAAGGGTCTTCCAGATGGCGAAAAGACCACGATTGCAGAATGGCTCTTAGCAGCTACCCGTGCTTGGAATAATTAAATAAAAGCATTACTTCACAAAAGACTTTTTGAGCTACTTTTTCTTAAATCCACCAAGCAATGCGCCTACAGCAGGTTTGGCTGGAACAATGCCCACCTTCTTTTCCCCCGGCTTTGAAGCATCATCAGATACTGTAGACGCTGCGCTTGGCTCATAAGGCTTATAGAAAAAAGGATCAGACATTTTTTCTGGAGCAGACGTTCTAGAAAAAGGGTTTGGCGAAGAAGTCCTGCTATAAGAAGGATTTCCTTCTGGCAACGGCTTGACATCCAATTTACGCTTCATCAATTTTTCGATATCGTCGAGCAGTCGCTTTTCGCTAGCATCCACCAAAGCAATTGCATCCCCCGTACTACCAGCACGTCCAGTGCGACCAATGCGGTGAATAAAATCTTCTGCGTTAAATGGTAATTCGTGATTGATAACGCAAGGCATATCTGGGATATCCAAGCCACGAGCTGCAACATCAGTCGCTACTAAAGCTTCAATCGCACCAGACTTAAATGCATCCAACGTTAAGGTACGCTCACCCTGACTCTTATCACCATGAATCGCACCTGCTTTAATCCCATCACGCTCTAGAGCACGCGCTAATCTAGCGCAACCTAATCGACTGTTGGTAAAGATGATGCATTGACGCGACAAACCCTGGCGTGTGCGCGCTTCCAATACCCTCACAATAGCGCGCTGCTTATCACCTGAAGAGACCATATGAATGACCTGTTTCACCGTATCCGCTGCAGCATTTTGACGCGCCACTTCCACAGTCACTGGGGTACGTAAATAACTTTGTGCCAACTTTTTAATTTCTGGCGAGAAGGTGGCCGAGAACAATAAAGTTTGTCTTTGCGCTGGAATCAAATCAATAATGCGCTGTAGATCGGGCAAGAAACCCATGTCCAACATTCGATCCGCTTCATCGAGCACCAGAATCTCAACTTGAGATAGATTTGCTACCTTAGAGCCAATATGGTCTAACAAACGACCCGGCGTGGCAATCAAAATCTCCACGCCATTGCGCAGGATCGCCACCTGCTCTTTCATGTCTACGCCACCATAAACAACCGCTGCGCGCAAATCAGTATGTCTTGAGTAGTTGGCCGCATTCTCCGCCACTTGCACTGCTAACTCCCTAGTAGGTGTTAGGACCAAAGCACGAATCGGATGGCGTGCTGGTGATGCGCTACTACTAGCGTGACGCAAAATCTTTTGAATAATGGGCAATACAAAAGCGGCAGTCTTACCAGTACCCGTTTGTGCTGCACCCATTAGATCGCTTCCAGCTAATACGTGAGGAATCGATTGCGCTTGAATCGGGGTGGGGATAGTGTATCCCTGCTCAGAGACCGCTTTTTGAATCAGCGGGTCTAAACCAAAGTCAGCAAAAGTGATTGTTGCTGAAGGGGTGACGCTATCGTCATCCCTTGATGAAGAAATTATTTCAGTATCGGTATTTGTCAAGGTAATTTACAGAATGGCCGCGATGCCAGCCTTAGCGGTTTCAGCATCCTCAGTCGATTTAACGCCGGAAACGCCGACTGCGCCGATGGTAAACCCGTTTACCTCGATATTGACTCCACCCTCTAACATGCCCGCAATATGTGGGACAGATAAAAAAGAGGTGCGGCCGTTATTGATAATTTCTTCATAAATACGGCTCTCGCGTTTACCCATTGCTGCAGTCCGTGCTTTTTCTTGAGCAATATAAGCAGACACAGGAGCGCAACCATCGCGACGCGTTAAACCCAACATGTGGCCACCATCATCGCAAACGGCAATGGTCACTGCCCAGTTATTGGTAGCAGCATGTTTGTTTGCTGCATCCAAAATCTTTTGAACATCAGCTTGAGTTAAATACGGTTTAGTTGCGAACATGTTTAATCTTTCCGTCTCGAATATGTTTTATGTGATGAAACTGCTATTTATTTAAGTACATGAATTATAAGGGGTGCAGCCCGCCTAACCATGCAGAACCGAGCCTACCTCGTCCTAATTAGCCTAAGTGCTTCTTATTTAAGGAACTCTTGAGCGGCAACCACCCCACTAGCTTTGGGTATATAGCCCATCGAACCCAAGCTCATTTCCACTCCGCTTAGAGCAGCCATGAGACTGAGCTCATTGCAATCGCCTAAATGGCCTATACGGAAAGCTTTGCCTTTAATCTTGCCAAGGCCAGTGCCCAGTGAAAGATTGAACTTTTCCAAGGCATGTTTACGCAATACATCAGCATCCATACCTTCAGGTGTCGCAATACAAGTGAGCACAGGAGAATAGCAATCTTTATCTTGACACTGAATCTCAAGACCCCAAGCATTGACCGCTTCACGGCAAGCTGCCGCCAAGCGTTGGTGACGAGCAAAAATCGTGTCCAAACCTTCTACCATCATCATGTCCAAGGCTTCGTGTAAACCGTACATGAGATTAGTGCTTGGTGTTGTTGGCCAGTAACCATTTTTATTGGACTCTAAAATTTCATCCCAAGCCCAATACGCTTTATGCATTTTGTTGCTCTTACTCACTTCAATCGCTCTTGGTGATAAGGCATTAAAGCCGATACCAGGGGGTAACATTAAGCCTTTTTGCGATCCAGAAACGGTAACATCGGCACCCCATTTGTCATGCTCATAATCTGCTGAACCTAAGCCAGAGACACTATCGACCAATAACAAGGCTGGATGCTTTAAAGAATCAATCGCTTTGCGAACTGCGACAATATTAGAAGTCACGCCTGTAGAGGTTTCGTTATGAACAACACACACGGCTTTGATTTCATGCTGCGTATCCTTACGTAGGCGCTCTTCAATCACAGAGGCATCAACACCCCAGCGCCAAGAATCATGCCCAACCTTACCAACCACTTCAACATCCAACCCTAAACGCTTTGCAAGCGCACGCCATAAATTAGCAAACTGACCAGTTTCGTAAAACAAGACTTTATCGCCAGGATTGAGTACGTTCACCAAAGCGCCCTCCCAAGAACCAGTTCCTGAAGCGGAGTAAATGATGACTGGTTGCTCAGTTTTAAAAATTTTCTTGATACCTTCCAACACCTTTAACCCAAACTGACCAAATTCAGGACCACGATGGTCAATCGTTTGATAGCTGATAGCACGCAGAACGCGCGGAGGGACTGGGCTGGGGCCAGGAATATGTAAAAAGTGACGTCCAGAGGCGTGGTTATCAAGTTTAAGCATGTTTTGTCTCGCAGTTTTTTGGTTAATTACTACCCCTAGTGTAAGTGAATTTTTCCAGTTTTTCTATTTTGTATGCAATTTATTTCTAATAAACCATAAAATAAAGCTAATTAATGCCGTTTAAATGGCTTATTTCTGCTTTATGATGATTTATTACTTTTTTGCATACAAATATAAGGTTCATCTATGATGGTGACGCAGCAGTCTAATTCTCAGAATTTGCATGAAGCAACCTTCCAAAAACTCAGATTGCTCTTAGTGGAAGGAAAGATTGCTCCTGGCAGCAAACTCAATGAGCGAGAGTTGGCAGAAAGCCTCAATGTCTCACGCACTCCGATTCGGGAAGCTATTCGTCGCCTAGCAGCAGATGGCCTAGTGGAGCTGATCACTAACCGCGGCGCCATTGCCATACAACTTAGTTTAGAGAATGTAATTCACACTTTTGATGTGATAGCTCAGCTCGAGGGATTTTCTGGAGAGTTAGCCGCAACCAATATTAGCAACACCACTCTTTCGGAATTGGAGGCACTCCAATATGAAATGATGGCTTCGTATGCGCGCCGAGATTTATCTAGTTATTACAAACTTAATCTGCGCATTCATCATTTGATTAATCAAGCGGCGGATAATCCCGTCTTGACTCAACTTTTCTCCCAGGTCAATGCTCGTATTGAAGCCTTACGCTTTCGCTCCAATCAAGATGGCGTGAAATGGGAAAAGGCAGTGGAGGAACACCAAGAGATGCTCGATGCTCTTAAGGCGAGAGATAGCGTCCGCATGCGCAATATCATGATCCAGCACGTGAAGAACAAACGTGATGTAGTCGTGCAATTACTAAAAGCTGAGTTGCCAGCAAAAGCGGAGGCTGCAAAGTCATGAATAAGCCCTTAGCTCTCAAAGAGCTGATGATCGACCAAGTTGCCTTGGCTAAGCGCTTGCGCCAAGAGACTTCTGGCGATGTCATGATTGATAGCGCTAGTCGCGGCCGCTATGCAACGGATGCTTCCATTTATCAAGCCATGCCTGTTGCCGTTTTTATTCCCAAAACTGCACAAGATATAGCGAGCGCCATTCAGATTGCAGCAGAAATTGGGGTGCCTGTGCTTCCTCGCGGAGGAGGCACCAGTCAGTGTGGACAAACTACTGGCGCAGCTCTGGTGATTGATAACACCAAGTACTTTAGAAACGTGCTCGATCTCAATCTTGATAAGGGTTATGTTGAAGTGGAGCCTGGCATCGTTCTAGATCATTTAAACAGCTCACTCAAGCAACATGGTCTTTGGTACCCTGTAGATGTTTCAACTGCTGGTCAAGCAACAATTGGTGGCATGGCAGGAAATAATTCATGTGGCAGCCGATCGATTGCTTATGGCAACATGGTGCACAACGTTTTAGGGATTGATGCTTGGCTGGCCAATGGGCAAATTGGGCAATTTAGTGATTACGGCTCCAGTTCTGGCGTGGCCAAACAATTGGGTGACTTTGTAAAAGACTTAGCTCATTCTCTCGAACCTGAAATCAAGACGCATTTTCCGAAAGTACTTCGACGAGTTGCGGGATATAACCTAGACATATTTTGCCCTCAGAGTGAATTACCTTACACCCAAGATGACAGTGTCAATCTCTCACATCTGCTAGTAGGTAGCGAAGGTACATTGGCGTATTTCAAATCACTTAAGCTAAAACTTGCGCCACTACCTCAACATAAAGTACTTGGCATTGTGAACTTTGCGAGCTTCTACAAAGCCATGGATAGCGCTCAGCATATTGTGAAGCTGGACCCTACCGCGGTGGAATTGGTCGATCGCACTATGATTGACTTGGCCCGTAGTAATCCGAGCTTTAAGAACACCATCGAAACCGCATTAATCGATCACACAGCGCCAACTCCGGAAGCAATTCTGTTGGTGGAGTTTTCCGGGGAGGCGC
>CANBYN010000038.1 GCA_947373615.1 Burkholderiaceae bacterium
CATGTCGCGCTGGGCTTCCTGAGGGGCGTTATCGCACTGACCAAATAATTCAGAAGAGTCATCAAGTGAATCCTTGGTGATGAAATGACGTCGAGCACGCAGGAAGTCAATGTACTTGTATTTGGCAATACTATGGATCCAAGCCGTAATTGGCAATTTACTATCATATGTATGGCGTTTGACATGAATAGCCAGCAGGACTTCCTGCACCAAATCTTCAACTTGGTCTGGACATGCTTGCATACGTTTACGAAAAAAGCCCCTTAAATACCGAGTTAAATTGACTAAAAACTCAGAATACGCGTCGTTATTCCCTTTACTGGAGGCAATAAACCAGCCTTTCAGTCGTATTTCTATAGTTTCAAATTGTCCGTGATTGCGGTTTTCCATTGATTGACATTATCTGTCAACTTATATGTATTCGTTCTAGAGGAAGACTTGGTTACATCTATTTTTATTTTTAGTTGTAACCAAGTGGATGGTTGATACGAATTAGAGTGAAATTCACACAAATTCATCACCATGACCAATTTCCAAAAACTTCTCTTTAGCTCGCTGTTGTTCATTTGCGCTAAAACAGCAATTGCTGACCCTAAGATGGACACAGCAGTATTTGCTGGAGGGTGTTTTTGGGGGGTAGATGCCGTTTTTAAGCATGTAAAGGGGGTAAACCAAGTAGTTTCTGGTTACGCAGGAGGTGCAACCAGCGATCCAACTTACAGCATGGTCAGTAGTGGCCGTAGCGGTCACGCCGAAAGCGTAATGGTCACATATGACCCACAAGTCGTTTCGTATAAGAAATTATTGGCAGTATTTTTTAAAGTGGCGCATGATCCAACCGAACTCAATCGGCAAGGGCCTGACTGGGGAACACAATATCGGTCTGCAGTTTTTTACTCTAACGCCGAACAACATAAGCTGGCACTAGGTGAAATCCAAAGCCTTACTAAGGGGAATGCATTTCAAAAGCCGATTGTGACTGAGGTGACTCCTTTATCCCATTTTTATCCAGCCGAGGGGTATCACCAAAATTACTTAGCTAGCCATATGAATCAACCCTATATTGTCGTCAATGATTTGCCCAAAATAGGGTTATTGAAGAAAACATTCCCTGATCTCTATATACAGCCTTATCCACAATGAATGCTGGCAAAAAGACTATGAACTTATCTACAACCAAGACATTAATTCCACTCTATGTTCGACTTAGTCACTGGATAAATGCAATTGCAGTGATTGTAATGATTATGAGTGGATTGAAAATTTACAATGCTTCTCCAATTTTTGATTTTCTAATTCCAAAACAATTGACTATGGGCGGTTGGTTAGGGGGTGCGCTCCTTTGGCACTTTGCCTTCATGTGGCTCTTGGCTCTTAATGGCGCTTTTTACTTAGGGCTTAATTTTTCAACTGGCCGAATGTGGAAAAAGTTTTCCCCCATTAAACCTAAAGAACTAATTGCTGATGTGCTTCAAACCCTAACAGGCAAGTTATCTCACGCGGATCTGAGCAAGTACAACGCAATTCAGAAAATAGCCTATCTCTCAGCTATTGTTGATCTCATGCTCTTAGTGATTTCGGGATTGGCAATTTGGAAATCAGTGCAGTTTCCGTTGCTCAGAGACATGATGGGCGGTTTCGACAATGCTCGGATTGTTCATTTTGTTGCCATGTCCTACATCATCTTTTTTATTGCCATTCATTTATTCATGGTGGCTTTAGTACCCAAGACATTACTCATCATGATAAGAGGCAAATAGAGTGAATGAAAAAATGAAAATTTTTAATCCCCATGAAAATGAAATCATCAAGGACGTCTATAAAGGTTTGGATATTCCTTCTAGACGGCTTTTTGGGAAAAAAGCACTAAGTCTAGGCGCTATCTCCATGTTAAGCGGTTGCACCTTAAGTAATGAGGATTCTATTGAAAAGGCCCTCATGGTGATGTCTCGATTTAATGATCGAGTGCAAGGTTGGCTTTTTGATCCCAATAAGATGGCGCCAACTTATTCAGAGGGCATGATCACAAGACCATTTCCGTTTAATGCCTTTTATAGCGAGGCAGAAATCCGTCCGAGTCCTGAAAACTTCAGGCTAAAGATTTCGGGGATGGTGCAAGATGCAAAAGATTGGACTTTGGCAGAACTGAATGCCATGCCACAAACGAGTCAAATTACTCGCCATATATGCGTCGAGGGTTGGAGTGCCATTGGCAAATGGGGTGGGGTGCGGTTTAGCGATTTTCTTACGCGCATTGGTGCCGATACCAATGCAAGTTATGTGGGGTTTCGTTGTCATGATGATTACTATACGAGCATTGATATGCCAACGGCATTGCATGCTCAAACCTTATTAACGCTCACTTATGCCGATGAGGTTTTGCCTCCTAAGTATGGATATCCATTGAAACTAAGGATACCTACAAAACTGGGATATAAGAACCCCAAATACATTCAAGAAATATTTATAACCAATGTGAATCCTGGTGGTTATTGGGAAGATCAAGGTTACAACTGGTTTGGGGGAAGCTGACATTAACTTCACCAATATAAGCACGCAATGTGCATTTTTAAATTATCCAAAGGAGCTTTAAATGAAAAAATTATCCATCTTGTTAGCAACACTTTTGATTTCAACAGTCTGTATGCCTGCATTTGCAGATGACATGTCCAAAGATTCAATGAAAAAAGATTCGATGTCTAAAGATACAATGTCCAAAGATTCAATGAAAAAAGATTCGATGTCAAAGTAAGAAGACTTAGGGTAATTGATTTCCAACTTTAAGTTCATCAAGAAAAGCGAAACCACCTCTGGGTGGTTTTTCTTTGAGCGCCTGCTTTTGGGCGGTAATTCACGCCATACTTAACCTCATTAATGAAAAGCATTAAATCCCACAATAGCTTTTTTAGGAAATAGCATTCAAATATTCATTGATATTTAGCATATGATTAAATAATTGCTTGAGTAGTGTTTTTAGTCGTAGCTAAGAAAGAAAGGTTTTTCCTAATGAATTCTCATTGTTCCTCTGTAAAGAGTTTCTTCGTCAGCTTATCTCTATCTTGCTTTGTTATCTCAACACCCATCTCGATCGCTCAAGCCTGTACTAGGGTCGTTTATTTAGGTGAAAACAATACCGTCATCACGGGCCGCTCTATGGATTGGGAGGAGGATATGCACACTAATTTGTGGCTTTTTCCTAAGGGGATCAGTCGTGATGGGGCAGCCGGACCAGACTCACCAAAATGGACATCCAAATACGGCAGCGTCGTTGCCGCAGGCTACGATTTGGGTTCTGCTGACGGGATGAATGAAAAGGGCTTGGTTGCTAACTTGTTGTATTTATCGGAGTCTAACTACGAAAAAGCGAATGGGAAACCACCTCTATCAATTTCCTTGTGGGCGCAATACGCTCTAGATAATTTTGCAACGGTAAATGAAGTCGTTGCTTACTTTAAGACCGATCCATTTCGGGTGATTTCACCATCTTTACCTAATGGGGTTCCTGCTGCATTGCATTTATCTATTTCAGATGCGTCTGGTGATTCCGCTATTTTTGAATATATTGATGGCAAGTTAGTTACTCACCACGGTAAACAGTTCCAAGTAATGACCAATTCACCCATCTTCGAGCAGCAGCTGGCACTTAATGCTTATTGGGCCCAAATTGGGGGTTTAACTTTTTTGCCAGGAACCAATCGCGCAGCCGATAGATTTGCTAGAGCTTCATTTCTAATTAATTCTGTACCTATATCTGCCGTTAAAAATTACATCAGTGCAGTTCCTGAACAACAGTATGAATATCAGGCAGTCGCCAGTACTTTAGGGGTAGTGCGGAGCGTGAGTGTGCCTTTGGGAATTACTACGCCCAGTCAACCCAATATTTCATCAACTCTTTGGCGCACCGTCGCAGATCAAAAGAATAAAATTTATTACTTTGATTCTGCCACTTCGCCAAATACCTTCTGGGTTGAGTTTAAAGATCTGGATTTCTCAAAAGGTGCACCTGTTAAGAAATTGACTGTTGCAGGTGGTAAGGTTTATTCAGGCAACACGGCCAATCAATTTCAAACAACCCCGCCATTTGAATTTTTAAAAGCAGACCCATCTAAATAATTTACTGTAATGCACGCTGATTAGATGACACAATTATTACCGACGGTGTAAACACTATTATTAACTTGAAATAAAGGGTTTGTATGATATATGAAAACATTATTGTTTCTGTACAGGGTAAAGTAGCGCTCATAATACTTAATCGTCCTAAGGCATTGAATGCGCTCAGTCCTGAACTGACTAGAGAGCTTGGAGAGGCGCTAGATGTGTTGGAGCTTGACCCAAAAATTGCAGTCGTAGTACTAACGGGTAGTGAGAAAGCCTTTGCTGCCGGGGCAGATATTAAGGTCATGAAAGATTGGACCTATATGGAGGTTTATAAGTCTGATTTTGTTACCGCTACATGGGAAAGAATTGCGAAGTTTCGCAAGCCAACCATTGCAGCGGTGGCAGGGTATGCGCTTGGAGGGGGTTGTGAGTTAGCCATGATGTGTGATTTTATTATTGCCGCCGATAACGCTAAATTTGGCCAACCCGAAATTACAATTGGCACCATACCAGGAGCGGGTGGTACTCAGCGGCTAACACGAATTGTTGGTAAATCTAAAGCCATGGAAATGGTTTTGACAGGCCGCATGATGGATGCTGTTGAGGCCGAGCGTGCAGGCTTAGTTAGTCGCATTGTTCCTGTCGACCAGTTAATTCCAGATGCATTAAAAACTGCCGAGAAAATTGCTTCTATGTCCTTGCCTATCGTAATGATGGCAAAAGATGCGGTTAATAGGTCGTATGAAGTTTCTTTAAACGAAGGCATTCACTTTGAAAGACGCCTTTTCCACTCTACTTTTGCCACTGAAGATCAAAAAGAGGGGATGAATGCGTTTTCTGAAAAGCGCCCACCAGTATTTAAAGATAAGTAAATATTAAAGGGATCGGTATGAAATTAGGATTTGTAGGCTTAGGGAATATGGGGGCGCCAATGGCGCGCAACTTGCTAAAAGCAGGTCATGATTTAGTGGTCTTTGATGTAGTTAAAAGCAACGTCGATGCATTAGTAAAGCATGGTGTAGGTCGTGTGAAGGGTGTCAATACACCTGCCGCGGTGCTTGATGGTGAAGTGGAGGCAGTTATTACCATGCTTCCTGCTGCTCAGCATGTGAAATCTGTATATCTAGGGGGTGATGGACTTTTAACGACTAAGGTCAATGATGTTGTATTGATCGATTCATCTACCATAGACCCAATGTCTGCGCGTGATGTAGCGAAAGCGGCTGCTGACAGCGGAGCGTTAATGCTAGATGCTCCAGTTTCTGGAGGAACTGGAGGAGCGGAGGCTGCTACCTTAACATTTATGGTTGGTGGCGAAGAAGCACTTTTCAATCGAATGAAATCTTTACTTCAAGCAATGGGTAAAAATATTATCTATTGTGGCGGTGCTGGCAATGGGCAAGTAGCAAAAGTTGCAAATAATATGCTCTTGGGGATTTCCATGATAGGTACCGCTGAGGCAATGTCATTGGGTGTATCTTTGGGTATGGACCCTAAGGTATTAGCAGGCATTATTAACGCGTCTAGTGGGCGTTGCTGGAGTTCAGACACCTACAACCCTTATCCAGGTGTTTTAGAGAATGTGCCTGCATCACGTGGTTACACGGGGGGATTTGGTTCAGATTTAATGCTCAAAGATCTTGGTTTGGCAACCGAAGCTGCCAAGTTATCAAAACAACCAGTACCTCTTGGAAGCTTGGCCCAGCAAATTTACCAAACCTTTAGCCTGCAAGGTCATGGAGGCCTTGATTTCTCAGCAGTAATTAAATTATTCGCCAAAAAATAAATTTTTTCTAAAAGCAATTGCATGAGCAGTGAAATTATTTTTCAGAAAAAAAATCACTTAGGGACGATTACGTTAAATCGCCCTAAGTCTTTAAATGCTCTGAGCTATTCAATGATTCAGTTGATGTATCAGGCTTTAAAGGACTGGGAAAATGATTCTGAAGTTCTCGCTGTATTGGTGAGGGGCGAAGGCGAAAAGGCTTTTTGTACAGGTGGCGATATACGCAACATATATGAAAGCTTCAAATCGGGGCGCAATGAGCACACTCATTTTTTCAGGGATGAATACATTCTTAATGAATATATTTATACTTATCCAAAGCCTTATATCGCCTTAATGAATGGTTATGTTATGGGCGGTGGCATGGGGATATCTCAAGGCGCTAGTTTTAGGGTGCTAACAGAGCATTCAAAAATTTCCATGCCAGAGGTTGCAATTGGATTTTTCCCCGACGTGGGTGGAAGCTATTTTTTAGCTAGATGTCCAGGAAGTGTGGGAGATTATTTAGCGTTATCCGGTGTGACCTTGAATGGCGAAGATGCTCTATATGCAAATCTAGGGGATTGGATTTTGTCTTCTGAACAAATTCCTGCATTTTTGGAAAAGCTGGAGAGTTTAAATTCCTATAGTCCTACCGTAGATCAAGTAGAAAACGCATTGATTGACTTGGGTGCTCGCAGTTCTCCAATAAATCCCTCGCTAGAGGAAAAGCGACCAACTATTGATTCCCTTTTCTCTTTGGATAGCGTTGCCGAGATCATTAGACAACTTGATCGTACTTCTGTTGACGGTCCAATATGGATTGGCGAGACAGTGGAGCTTATGAAAAAACGCTCTCCCATGGCCATGGTTGGAGCACTAGAAACGATCCGCAGAGGAAGGCAACTTTCTATCTCAGATTGTTTTGCAATGGAGCTTGCTCTTGGTGCTCGATGGATTGAAGTGGGGGACTTTGTCGAGGGTATTCGCGCATTAATTATTGATAAAGATAGCTCACCTAAATGGGCTTTCACTCTCTCTGAGTTGACCAAGCAAAAAGTTGAAGAGCTTTTCCCTTCATTACTGAAAATTCAATAATCACAAGGGATGTTTTTATGGCTTACCCCGAACTTACTAAAGACTAAGTCATGGTTCAAGGCTTTGCTTGAAATAAACTTTCCCCTAATGGCGAGCCCTAGGTTTAGCTAAAGTTGATTTTTCCAGATTGATGCCACTAGGCATTGACTAAAAATTCTTTGATAGCGTCAACCACTTTTTGAGGATGTTCTCTATGGGGAAAGTGTGCCGTGTTATCCATGAGCATTAAACGCGATTCCCCTCCGGTAAAATTTACAATACGCTCGGGGTGTTCTACGGATCCATACTCATCATTTTTTCCGTGAATAGCCAGCAACTTTGCCGTTACTTTTGGCAGTGCCGTTGAAAGAGACCAAAGAGCAAACTCTTCAGAAAGCCAGGTATTCATCCATGCGTCTAAAACCCACTTGGTTTTGTCTCCATGATATTTTTTCAATTTATCAACTTGGTTAGGATCTTTGAATAGTTGTTGAGCGGATTTAACGCCTTGAAGTGTTCTGTCCTCAACAAATGATTGTGCTGCTAGGGTAATGACTGCTTCGCATGCATCCGGATAACGTGATGCACAATGAATTGCCATTGCACCACCAACACTGTGCCCAAGAGCTATGAATTTCTGAATGCCAAGTTTATTGCGAACCGTTTGAAAAGTGATTGCTGATTCATCCGCAATAAAATCAGCGCTTAGAGGCGCATACAATTCATGGGATTTTCCAAATCCAGGTCTGTCATAAGCTATAACGGGTCTTTTGGTTGCCTCGCTCAATAGTTCTGGGAAGTTTCGCCATAATTCAACTGACCCTAAAGAATCGTGCAGGAGCACAATCGGACTTTTGCTATCCAATGAATAATTCCAAGCCCTGACAAATATTTCCTCATTAGGGCCTGTAACCCAAATATCGCTATAACTCATTATTTATATCCATTAATGATCTGGTTATATCACTCTTAAACATAATTAGGATGGGTTTGAGGCGTCTTTTGCATATAAAGAAGGCATGTTTGAGCTATGTAATATCAAATTTTGAATATTAAGTAACAACTTCAATCTTCTGTTGTATGTAACTGCAGAGATTTTTAGTCTACAGAACCTATAAAAAATTACCATTGAGATGAGGGGTATTAAACCAAGCTCAGCAAGTCATGATGGTAAAGCGCATAATAAAAATTAGCTTTAAAAATACGGGGAAATTGCATGATCGACACACTTATTTTGAGCAGAATTCAATTTGCCTCGAATATGACATTTCATATTCTTTTTCCAACGATATCAATTGCTTTAGGATGGGTACTTTTCTATTTTAAAGTGCAATTTAATAAAACTGGTGCTTCTATATGGAATGAGGCATATCAATTCTGGGTCAAGATATTTGCCTTAACTTTTGCTCTAGGAGTTGTTAGTGGGATTACGATGAGCTTTCAGTTTGGAACTAATTGGCCTGGCTATATGCTCACGGTAGGCAATATTGCAGGACCTTTGCTTGGTTATGAAGTTTTGTCTGCATTTTTTCTTGAGGCAACTTTTCTAGGGATTATGTTATTTGGCTCTAAGCGAGTTTCCCAAAGGGCTCATACCGTTTCTATTTTTTTGGTCGCCTTTGGTACATCGCTTTCGGCATTTTGGATTATTGCGTTAGATTCTTGGATGCAAACCCCTCAAGGGTTTGAGATGATTAATGGCCAAGCGCATGCAACCAATTGGATTGAGATTGTTTTCAATCCTTCTATGCCTTATCGCCTGTTTCATATGTTGACAGCTTCATTTTTGACGGTCACATTCTTAATTGCTGGTATTTCTTCTTATCGATATTTGAAGGGTATCAGTCTTGCGGGCAATCGAGTGTTAATAAAGTTAGCAATGACCGTAGCTGTAATATTGGTGCCCTTACAAATTGCGCTTGGTGATTTACATGGATTGAATACTCTTCATTATCAACCTGCAAAAGTAGCCGCTATGGAAGGCATTTGGGAGACGACAAAAGGCGCCTCTGCCGTTTTATTTGCCATACCTGATGATAGCCTTAAAGCAAATCGATATGAGGTGGCTATTCCGAAGTTGGCATCTTTATATTTGACGCATTCATTGGATGGGGAAGTAAAGGGTTTGGATGCTTTCCCAGGTGACATACCACCAGTAAAGCCCATGTTTTTTGCTTTTCGCATTATGGTAGGCATCGGGATATTAATGCTATTAGCAGCTTGCGTTGGGTTTTATCTAACAAGAAAGAGTGACGAGTTACCACGATGGCTTTTAAAAACCCTAAGCTTGATGACATTTTCTGGTTGGGTTGGGGTGATTGCTGGCTGGTATGTTACCGAAATCGGCAGACAGCCTTATCTTGTCAGTGGAGTATTAAAAACTGCTGATGCGGTTACTAAGGTGCCGACCAACATGATTTTAGGTACATTGGTAATGTACCTAGCTCTTTATATCGGACTTATTGCCTCCTATATTTGGGTTGTTTTTTATTTGGCAAGACAAAGTAATCCACAGCAGATTGTTAGAGGGCTGGATTCAGGTCTGACTAACAATATTGCGGGAGTATAAGGAAATGATTCCTAGCTTATTCGACCCAGCAGGATGGTTACCCCTTTTCTTTTTGGTTGTCATGGGGATTGCCATGGTGGCTTACGTTGTCCTAGATGGATATGACTTGGGTGTAGGCATCTTATTGAAGCAGGCAAGCGAGACGGAAAAAGACATCATGATTTCGTCGATTGGACCTTTTTGGGATGCTAATGAAACATGGTTGGTGCTTGGAGTTGGAGTACTTTTGATTGCCTTTCCCATGGCGCACGGCATAATTTTGACTGAGCTCTATTTGCCAGTCGGCATCATGCTGGCCGGCCTTATTCTGCGAGGCGTTTCTTTTGACTTTCGTGCAAAAGCACACCTGAATCAAAAGTCTGTCTGGAATTTTTTATTCTTTTTTGGTAGCTGCTTAGCAGCTGTAGCTCAAGGGGTTATGGTTGGTAGGCAGGTAATTGGTTTTGATTCTGGTTACTTGGGCTGGTTATTTGCAATCATTGTGGCCCTATGCCTACCAGCTGGGTATGCTCTATTAGGAGCCGGCTGGCTGATCATGAAGACATCGGGAGAATTGCAGCGAAAGGCTGTGGGTTGGGCGAGAAAATCCCTATTATTAACGGCTCTTGGCGTCGGGATTATTTCAATAGCCACACCATTCTTTAGCGCTGAGATTTCAGCCAAATGGTTTATCTTTCCCAACATCTTTTTCTTGTTCCCTTTTCCTGTATTGACCTTAACCTGTTTTATCTTGATTGATTTGAATTTGTTAAAAATGCTCAGAGATAGGCCGGCACCCATTTGGATCCCTTTCACACTAAGCGTCGGTATCTTTGTCCTCTCATTTTTAGGAATTGCTTACAGCATGTTTCCTTACATTGTTGTGGATAAAATGACAATCTGGCAGGCTGCTTCAGCTACAGAATCATTATGGGTAATATTTTGGGGAGCCATTGTTGTATTGCCAACGATCATTGGATACACAATTTATTCCTATAAAATATTTTGGGGAAAAACTGAACCGTTAACCTATTACTGATCTTCACATGGTTATAGAAAGCTGTATCTAGTTGATTTTATTCTAGTCAGCAAGAATCATCAAATTCATCTTCGGATGATTTTTTTTGGATGTCTGTTTTGGCTCTTGGATTCAACCGGTCAACGCAACAGATTGGGCAAAACGTTCTGCCGGTGTTTGATAGTTTAGTGTTTTTC
>CANBYN010000039.1 GCA_947373615.1 Burkholderiaceae bacterium
AAAACACTGACTGCAACTAAACTTTCAGAAAAGCGTCTCATTGCCTCTGGCAAAAGACAAAACCAAGCCATCGCTACACAAAAAAACAATACAGTAAATAGTGCTGGTAATATTCGCCTTGCTCTGCGCTCATAAAAATGGATAAGCGAGAATGTGCCAGCCTCTAATTCATTTAAAATGATGGACGTAATGAGATAGCCGCTGATAACAAAGAACACATCAACGCCGACATATCCCCCGCCAAATACAGTAAAACCCGCGTGATAGAGAATAACGGGGATTACCGCTAAGGATCGTAATCCATCAATCTCAGGTCTATATTTCATACAATCATAGGCTTTGCAAGTAATTTTTGAGTGGATTTTAACACCGGCCCTAAGTGCTTGAAACGCCATAATATATGTTTACAGCAGAAAAATGTTTGGCCGGTACACAGGATACAACCCTTCTTTCGTTATATTTCCTTGAAGTCCACTATTAACAAGCAACGCAAGCATTTTTGGGCGATTTACTGATAAATCCTTTCTGCCATTGGCGTGCCAATCAATAAGGTGTTAAGCCCCAGACCCTCTGACTTTCAGGTAATGCTTGTAAGCGCACATGGGGTTTGCACCATCTGACTTACTATTCTTGATAAATGGCTAGATGTGGTTGATCTTCCATGGGGGTCGATTAAATGCCAGAAGGTTGTTTGAGGTGTCGCAGATGAGGAGGTTTGAGCAAATCCTGGTAGATATATTTTAATAATGAATAGATAATGTTTATTAAGATTAAATGTAGTTCTGGATAGCTGCCAATTTAGTGTCGCTACCAAATATAGTTTCTCTACAGTGAATAATTACAGCAAAATAGATTGATTTTAAGGCGATGATTTGCTCTGGTTTGCGGTGTTGAATTTTAATTACACTCTAAAAGCTGCATCAATTTTCTATTTGTAATAATTAAGCGCAATTGATAAGAGGTCTGCTTCAATGAATAAAAATAAAATCGTGCGTAAATCTTTAATTTCCCTTTAGCTAGCTGAAAGTTTTTAACTAAATTACAAGACTATTCTATGCAAGATGCTAATAACGTTGCTAAATCTCTTAAGGATGAAAAGCATTTACAACATCTCTTATTAACAGCATTTCAGCAAAGCATTAGCTCAATTGTTATTACAGACGCTGATTTTAATAATGGTGGCCCTCATATCATTCTCTGTAATGCTGAATTTAGTCGGATGACGGGATATGATGCTTCTGAATTAATTGGACAAAATCCACGGATTCTTCAAGGGCCAGAAACAGATAGAGCGCTCATTGACAAGCTAAAGAATTGCCTAATAAGTGGAGATTTTTTTCATGGGCAAACAATAAATTATCAAAAAGATGGAACCCCCTACGTAGTGGAGTGGAATATTTCTGCTATCTATGATGATGATGGAAAAATTTGCAACTATGTTTCAGTCCAATCCAATCGCTCGGCACAGGTAAAGGCTGAGCAAGAGAGGGATATTCTTGCAAAAGCACTCCATGATAATAGTGACTGTGTGGTAGTTACTGATGAACTTGGCCTTGTCGTTTTTGTGAACAAGGGATTTGAGGAGCTCACTGGCTACAGTAGTAGCGATGTTGTCGGTAAGCCGCCTGATTTCTTGATGCTCTCGAACTCTGAGCAACAACCACCCCAGAAATTAGAAGCTCTAGAAAGCAAACCTATATCGATAGATTATAGAAATTATGTGGTGCTACGAAAGCGAGATGGATCATTGGCTTACATGACCAATAATGTAACATCTGTAAAATCTGACAATGGACAGTCTGCCTGCAATGTTTTTATTGGCAATGACATCACTAGTCAGAGAAGGCAGCAAAAAAATCTTGAGCATCTAGCTCAAACTGATCAGTTGACTGGTTTACTAAACCGCCATGCAGGCGAGGTGGTAATTAAAAACGCATTCAATCTTTCATCAAGTAATAATTCAACGTTCTCTATAATTATTGCTGACCTTGATTACTTTAAAAAAATCAATGATCGGTTTGGCCACGCTGTTGGTGATTTGACGCTAACTAGAGTTGCTTTTTTATTGAAGGATGCAGTTGGAAATCGTAATTTTTGCATTCGTTGGGGTGGGGAAGAGTTTTTGATTGTGTTAATGCACGATCTTTTACCGGAAGCTAAGAAATTGGCAGAGCGTATACGCTTAAAGGTAGAGAATCTAGAAGATGAGTTGATCGGGCGTATTTCTATGTCATTTGGGGTGGGTCAGTGGTTAAGCACTGAAAGTACGCGTGATCTGATCAATCGAGTAGATCGGGCACTATATGAAGCTAAAGGCGCAGGTAGAAATCGAGTTGTTATTGCGCATTAAACCACTCCAGTAATCGCTTATTTTGACTCAATATGTTTAGCGTGTGCTTAGCAAGGTGGGCGAGTCTATAGGCTTCGGATAAGTGGTTAGTCGCATTTGGTATGGTTCCTATATCCATACATCACACTTAGGTGTGCAACTTAGTCCTATACAAAGATGAGGTCTATTTGATAAGAGCTTCCTTCTTGCGAAGTTACTATCAAACAAAGACAAAACCATAGACAGGGTTTAAAATTTAAATATGGGGATCCGCGGTGTTGATTCTCTAAGTTCGTCATCCAAGTAGGGGGGGCTTTATCTCAAAGAATCACAATCCAATTAAAAGGCTTAGTTTTGTTTTAATTGCCAGCATCTGTATGGGCGAAGTCTTGACTATGTTGGTATTGTCGTTCTTTGGTGCGCTATCACCTTTGGTCTCAGTAATTGTAAATGTGACACTATTAGCGCTCATTACTATCCCTATCGTGAATTGGGCGGTGATAAGACCAATGAAGAAAACGCTTCATGATTTTGAGTTTGCTAAACATACAATTGCTGTTCGAGAAGATCAAATCTTGGCAGTCTTATATGATTTGGCAATGACTGCGGATGATGAGACTAGTGGTCATATTATGCGAACCCAGCAATATGTCAGTTTGTTAGCGAATCGCCTTAAAAGTATGGTGCCTAACGCCCAAACTTTAACTGACGAGAACATAGAATTGTTGGTGAAAGTGGCGCCTTTACATGATTTGGGAAAAGTGAATATTCCTGACCACATTCTTGGCAAAGAGGCCCCATTTAGCGATATCGAAAAGGAGCTTATGTATAGCCATCCCATGATTGGGGAGTCTATCTTGGCAACATTCCAGTCAGAAGGGTTTGAAATGGATTTAATTTCAACGGCGATCAAAGTGGCTGGCTCTCATCATGAAAAATGGGATGGTTCGGGCTACCCTAGAAATCTGCAAGGAGAGGATATCCCCATTGAGGCACGCATTATGTCGGTGGCTGATGTATTTGATGCGTTAATCAGTCGTCGATCCTATAAGGATGGCTGGAGTATTGAAGAGGCCTATAACGAGATTATTAATGGAAGCGGCACTGCATTTGATCCTTTGGTTGTGCAAGCCTTCATTGCAGAACGAAAAGCCTTTGAGGCGATTGCCAGTAAGGATTAAGTATTTTTCTTAACTAGCAATTCTATAAATGTGAGTAATTATGTAGATTCGATATAAGTCAATGACGCTAATAGAAGTCAAGGGTTCAACCCGACATTGCTCAAATGGGTATTCTGTCTTTAAATTTCATAGGTGTCCGATTCGCTAGACATCGCTTGCTCAACAATTTTCTTTGTGAGAGTTGGCGAGAAGAGCTCAATGAAGGTATAAACGAAAGAGCGTAAGTAGGCTCCTTGCTTTACCCCTAAATGAGTCACATTATTGCCAAAGAGGTGGCCTGCAGGAATGGTTTTTAGATTACGGTCTCTTTCGGTGTCATAAGCATGGCCCGCAACAATGCCAATTCCCATGCCAGTTTCAACATAAGTTTTGATAACGTCCGCATCGATAGCTTCTAAAATAATGTCAGGCGTAATATTTCTTTGCGCAAAAGCAGCGTCAATTTTGCTACGACCAGCAAATGCTTTGTCATAGGTAATGATTGGGTACTTGGCAATTTCTTCTAAGGTAAGGCTAGCCTGATTTAATAGTGGGTGGCTTAGGGGCACAATTACTACGTGTTGCCACTGGTAACCTGGCAGGGCTAGCACCCCTGGGGTGTTGGCAATACCCTCTGTCGCAATGGCGATGTCTGCTCGGTCGTGAGTCAGAAGCTCGGCGATGTCACTTGGGCTACCTTGCTGAATGCTCACTTTTACCTTTGGAAAACGTTTAGTAAATTCCGTCAGGACTTTGGGAAGTGCATAGCGAGCTTGAGTATGGGTTGTCGCAATAACTAAGCTTCCCTGATCTTGGCTGGCAAAATCTTTTCCCACGCGTTTGAGGGTTTCTACTTCATCTAAAATACGTTCAATAGAACTAAGGATTCGTTTGCCTGGTTCAGTCAAGGAGCGGATTCGTTTTCCATGGCGTCTAAAGATTTCAACACCCAATTCATCTTCTAGCTCAATGATTGCCTTCGACACTCCTGGCTGAGAGGTAAACAGCGCCTTGGCGGCTGTAGTTAGGTTGAAGTTTTGTCGAACGGCTTCGCGCACAAAGCGGAATTGATGAAGATTCATTAGGATCCCTGTCTTTATATCTACATAGATATATTAATTAAATTCTAAATGAATTTTAGGTATTAGGCCTTAGCAACCCATCGCAAGCCAATAATTGCCAGAAGGAAGTAAACCAGGAGAGGCGTTAAAGCGGTAAGAAGGGGTGGCCAAGAACCTAGTAATCCAACATTGGAAAAGAGGGAATTAAAGAGCTGAAAACTCATCCCGAGCATGATGCCACCAAATACCTTAATGCCCACACCACCTGTACGCATCTTAAGGTATGCAAATGGCAATGCTAAGGTAAGCATTACGAAAATAGTAAATGGATAGACCACTTTTTTCCAAAATGCTATGGAGTGGCGCTCTGTATTTTGCTTGTTATCGCGAAGGTGGGATATGAAGCGACCTAAGCTCAAGATCGACATTTTTTCAGGGCTGATTAAAAGTACGCTCAAGATTTGCGGAGTTACTTCAGACTCCAAGGTCAAGATTGGATGTGTAAATGTATCCGCAGAGAAAACAGGGTTTAGTGGGTCAGATTGCTTGGTTTCTTTAAAGCGCATTTCTATCACGTCATTTAAGATCCAGATTCCAGATTTATCAAAGTATCCTGAGAGCGCACTTCTAATCGATAGGAGGTGATAAGCATCATCAAACTCATACATTCGAATATTGCTGATTTCATTATCTTTATCAATCTTGCCTACGTTTACGTAACGCACGCCTGGGCGAATGGGTCCACTACCATCTTGATCGCGCAAGCGGTCTTTAACCCACACACCCGTTCGAAATTGAGATGAGTAGGAAGACCCCATTGCCTTCATTCGTATGAGATCTGATTTGGCTTCTGAATAAGGGCCAACCCACTCACTCATGATCAGTGTGAGAGCAATTAAAGGTAGGGAGATTTTGGCTAGCGTAATTAGGCTGCGTTTAATATCTAAACCAGCAATTCGTAGAATCGTAAATTCAGACTGGCTAGCAAGCATTGCAAAAACATAAATACTGCCAATGAGCCCGGCAATTGGAATAATTTCAGAGATACGACTAGGCGCCTTTAGAAGGACGTGGAGCAATGCAAGGAGAAGAGTGTATTGGCCTTGAACTGATCCAAGTTCACTCAAGATGTCGAAGAATAAAAATAAGGCAACGAGGGCAAACAAAATAAAGCCAAACGCCGCATAAATTTGTTTAGCTAGATAGCGTTCATAGATGAAGGGAAAAAGCAGCTTCATTTTTGACCAATAAACGCAGGTAGTTGACGACGCCACCATTTTAAGGATGGGTTGATTCGGTTGCGAATAAGAATGGTCGCAATCAAGAGTGCTAGTAAGTGAATAGGCCAAATACCCATAAAAACACTAAATTTGCCTTGGGCAACAAAGTTTTGAGTCAGATTAAGCAGGTTGCTATAGATGAGATAAACCAATACCGCATAAAACATTGCAGTGTAATTACCCAATCTTGGATTGACATAGGCTAGCGGTATCGCAATGAGCACTAAGCCAAGCGCCATCAGAGGCAAACCAATCCGCCAGAGTAATTCTGCGCGATTGGGATTGATCAAAATAGGATTTGTCTCATTAACCAATTCAGAGACCATCTTCTCGCGATCGCGGGGTGGGGGCGCTAATGCATCTTTGCTATGAATTTTGGTTGTGTACTGATCAAACTCCAAAATCCTAAAATCAGGTTGTGTGGGTTGCCCCTCGTAGCGGCGTCCATTATGGAGAATGATGGATTTTTCGCCGCCTTCAGAGTTTTGAATGTATCCAGTAGAGGCCACCGCAATGCTAAGACGGCCATTCTTTGAGTCGGCTACAAAAACATTTTTCACTTCACTTTTATCAACATCCAATTCTTCAATAAAAAAGACCCGCTCCGCTTTTGCGGACTCTCTGAATTGCCCCGCGCTAACCATTGATACATCATCGCGTTGTTGAAATCGCTGGCTAATGATGGTTGACTCTCGATTTGCCCAAGGCCACACAAAAAGTGCAAGTACGGCAATGACGATGATGAGCGGTGTGGAAAATTGCAAAATTGGAAGGATTAAATTCTTAATGCTTAGTCCGCTAGCAAACCACACAATCATTTCTGAATCTTTGTACCAGCGTACAAGCACGATCAGGACTGCCACAAATAATGAAACAGTGAGCAACACCGCAAGATAGCCTAGTGTGGCTAGGGCAATTAAAACAATGGCATCTTCAGGATTGACTGAGCCGTTTGCTGCAAAACCTAGAATTCGAATCACTAAAGTGGTGATCATGATGGTGACCAAGACCAAAAATACGCCACCAGTCGTAAAACTGAGTTCGCGGCGCAAGGCTTGTTTAAAAATCATGGGGCTTATTGATATGAATTCGTATGGCGATTGATTGGGTAAAAATGGCTTATATTGGTGCTGGCAAAGGAAGTTAATCCCATCTCGGAGGATAATGGATAAACATCCTTTTTCCCTCTTGAATCGACTGAAATTTACTGCAATTCATTATGACAATTCAATTTAGCACCAAGATTTTCCCTAAAGCAGACCTGCAAAATGCAAAAGAGCTCAAATCTAGTCTCAAAACCCTGTTGGCACAGACTTCAGACTGCCTTGTTTTGGCTTACTCTAAAGCGGATTTAGATAGCTTTGTTGGGGTTAAAGGCACAAAATCTAAATCTGGACTTTTGGCTGAGCTTGATCTGCTTTCCGGCGGCTCGGTAAGTCATGCTCATTTGCTTGGAGATTTGGATGCTCAGCAAGCTTCGGTATGTGTATTAAGAGGCGACAAATCTTGGGTTGCCAGTGGCATTAAAGCTAAACGGGTATTGCTCTTAAGTTTGGGTGACATGCGCTTGGAGAGTGAGCGAAGTTTAGTCACTTTTTCTAAGGCTGCACGGGCGGCATTAAAGGCTCTTAGTAGTTCATCAATTGAAAATGCACTGTGGTTTATTCCTAGTTTTGCCTTAGGTCATCGAGCAGACTTTATTGCAGAAGAAGTGCGCTTAACAATTCAATATGCTGGGGATCAGTCTTATCGCTTTGGTGTGCGCCAGCCGACAATGAAATTTAAGGTAAAAGACAAGGCAGATGCTTTTAAGCATTTGGTGTTTGCGGGGAATAATGAATGCGCCAAAGATCTTAAGTCCGCTGTAGAGCAAGGTATTGCCATGGTCGAGGGTATGCACTTGGCCAAAGATTTGGGAAATCTCCCGCCGAATATTTGCACCCCCACTTATTTGGGGAAGGCGGCGCAAGGCTTAAGTAAAAAGGTGGGCCTGAAAGTAGAAGTGCTTGGTCGCAAACAAATTGAAACTCTCGGCATGGGATCATTTTTATCTGTTGCCAATGGTTCCGATACCCCGCCTCAATTTATTGTGATGCGCCACCAAGGTGGCAAGGTAGGCGAAGCTCCAATCGTATTGGTAGGCAAAGGAATCACTTTTGATACGGGGGGCATTTCATTAAAACCTGGCGAAGCAATGGATGAGATGAAATATGACATGTGCGGCGCTGCTTCTGTTATTGGTACGATGTACTCGATTGGACTGATGAAGTTAAAGAAGAATGTTGTTGGCGTAGTTCCCACTTGCGAGAATATGCCTTCAGCCAAGGCTACTCGTCCTGGTGACATCGTGAAAAGTATGTCTGGTCAAACCATCGAAATTCTCAATACCGATGCTGAGGGTCGTTTAATTTTATGTGATGCGCTCACTTATGTAGAGCGTTTTAAGCCTAAAGCAGTAATCGATATTGCTACCCTGACAGGCGCTTGTGTCATTGCTTTGGGTCATGTCCATAGCGGCTTATTTTCAGAAGATGAAGGTCTAGTTGATGCTTTAACCAAAGCAGGGCGGGCTTCTTTAGATACAGTGTGGCGCTTGCCTTTGGACGCTGCTTATCAGGAACAACTCAAGTCGAATTTTGCTGACATAGCGAATATCGGTGGACGTCCAGCGGGTAGTGTTACTGCTGCTTGCTTCCTTTCTCGTTTTACCGAGAAGTACAAATGGGCGCACTTAGATATCGCTGGAACAGCGTGGAAGAGTGGCGCAGCTAAAGGATCTACTGGTCGTCCAGTTCCTTTACTTGTGAATTTCTTGCTTGAACAAAAGTAAGTACGAAAGTTTAATTTTTCCTTTATGGCGCGAATTGATTTTCATAGCAATGTGACTGACAAGTTGGAATACGTTTGCCGCCTTACGCGTAAGATTTGGAGTGCCACGTCTGAAGGTCAAGCTGTACGTCAGATTGTGATGGTGGCCGAGAAGGCCGATCTTAAAAAGCTTGATGAATTACTTTGGTCATTTAGTGGGGTTGACTTTTTACCGCATTGCTTTATTGAAGATGAGGCTGCCGCTGAAACACCTATTGTATTGACGGATGATTTCTCATCACCCGCTCTTAAAAGCATCCCACACGCTGATGTCATGATTCATTTGGGACTGCGTATGCCTGCTGACGTGTCTGCATTAGTTGCACGCTTTCCTCGAATTGTAGAAGTGGTCACTGTGAATGAGGCGGAGCGCCTAGCAGGACGTGATCGCTATAAAGCCTATCGTGATTTAGGTCACGAATTGCATAACTTTGACCAATCTAAAAGTTAATACTCATGTTGATTCATCCTCAGTTTGATCCTGCTGCTATTCGCATAGGATCTTTTGCAATTCATTGGTATGGGGTAATGTACCTCTTAGCATTTGCGCAATTTTTATTGTTGGGTCGTTTGCGTTTGCGGATTCCCCGTTATCAAGCATTAGGCTGGACCTATAAAGACCTAGAGGATTTGCTCTTTGCCGGCGTCTTGGGGGTAGTGCTTGGAGGGCGTCTTGGTTACACCTTGTTTTATATGCCTGCTTACTACCTCTCCCATCCGCTAAGCATTTTTAAAATCTGGGAAGGTGGCATGTCCTTTCATGGAGGCTTGTTGGGTGTGTTGTTGGCGCTGTATTGGTTTGCCAAAAAACGAAATACGACCTTCTTTGTGGTGAGTGATTTGGTTGCCCCTTTGGTTCCGTTTGGTTTGGCTTTTGGGCGCCTTGGAAACTTCATCAATGGGGAGTTGTGGGGGAGGCCTACTGACCTTCCTTGGGCCATGGTATTTCCGCTGGTGGATTCAATTCCACGTCACCCCTCTCAAATCTATCAATTAATGGGTGAAGGAGTATTGCTTGGAATCATCCTGTGGATCTATGCCGGCAAGCCGCGCCGTATTGGCCAGGTTTCGGGTTTCTTCTTATTGGGCTATGGAGTTTGTCGTTTCTTGGCTGAATACGCACGAGAACCCGATTCCTTCTTAGGGCTCTTGGGTCTCGGTTTATCAATGGGGCAGTGGTTATGTGTACCCATGATTTTGTTTGGGATTTATTTAATGGCTTTTTACAAAGCGAAGACGGTTCAATAACATCCATGTTGAATGATGAAATCACTCTTCGTAAACTGGAGGTTCTTTGCTCTTTTGTCAGAACTGGAAGTCTATCTAAGACTGCTGATGAGTTGCGCCTGAGTTCAGTGAGTGTTCACAAGGCGCTCCATTCTTTAGAGTCCGGCATTACTTGCCCTTTATTCATCAAAGAAGGTCGTCAACTTAAGCCGTTGCCAGCTGCAATCTATTTGGCTGAAGCAAGCATGGATTTGCTAGGTGATTTAGAGCGCATTCTGAAAAAGACTAGATCAAAGGCAGGAGTTGAGACCGGCCAAATTCGTTTGGGTTCGATGTACTCCTTAACTGCCAACATTATTCCTAGGCTGATAATGGGCACCAAGATTCGTAGACCTGACTTAGATATTGATTTATACCTAGGTTCAAATGAAGATTTGATGAAAAAGCTATCCGAGGGCAGTGTGGATGCCGTAGTTATTGCGACCCCAACCACTTCACTTGCAGATGATATTCAGTTGGTTCCTTTATTTGAGGATCAGTTATTTTTCGCTTCCTCTAAGAAGAGTAAGCCGGAGCAATCCAAGATTGACTTAGCCGAATACGAAAATGAAAAATTTCTCACCTTGCAGGATGGTTTTGCTACAACCTCTGGGTTTTATGAAGCCTTCCAGTTGGCAGGATTTGAGCCAAATGTGGTGATGAAAGTGGGCGATATTTTTTCCCTGATGAATATGGTCTCGGGCGACATGGGGAGATCTTTAT
>CANBYN010000040.1 GCA_947373615.1 Burkholderiaceae bacterium
GCTGGCAATATAAGCCTCAATCTGTTTTGGTGATAACACCGCAAATTGGACTTCAGAAACCTGGACTAAGCAGATCGGTTGATCACTTGGATTTGCAGTAATGGTAACGGCTGTAAGGACCTCGTGAACTTTACCGCTGAGCATCCCCAAAATTCGTGCGGCATCAGCGGCATCCTTGGGTTTTCCTAGAATTTCTCCATCTGGATTATTGGGAAGTCTCACGGTGGTATCAGCGCACAAGATCGGCGCCCAGGAAAGATTTCTTTTTTTCCAACGGGTTAATGCGGCAGTACTTTTCGCTAAGGTTACGCGTTCAACGTAAAAATGTGCCGCCTCATTTGGCAGGGGATTCTCAATGCCCTCGCTATCTTCACTCTCGTCTGGAAGCAGCATGTTGAAGCGAACGCCCATTTGCTTTAATAATTCTTGGCGACGTGGGCTTTGAGAGGCGAGGTAAATAAAATCACTATTCACGATGGTAGGGATGTCCTTGCAAAATAGTCCAGGCTCTATAGAGTTGCTCCACTAATAAAACTCTGGCCATGGCATGTGGCAAAGTTAAGCTCGATAAGCGCCATAGCGCATGAGCGTTATTCTTTAGACCAGAATCTAGGCCGTCAGCACCACCAATCAAAAAAGTGATATCAACACCTTCTTGACGCCAGTTAGCTAACTGTATTGATAGCGCTTGGGTGGTTTGATCCTTGCCGCGTTCATCTAAAGCGATGACTCGAGAACCTTTCGGAATGGCTGCTGCAATTTTGACTGCTTCTTTGGCTGGAGTAAGGTCAGGTTTAATTTCTTTGATTTCAATGCTGCAATCGGAGGGCATGCGCTTGACATAGTCGTGGGTTGCTGTGGCAACCCAATCAGGCATTTTGTGACCAACTGAAACAATGGTTAAGCGCATTGATACAGGGAGTGACGAAGTTATTCTTCGTCGTCGTCAGATTCGCTAGCTTTGACTAAGCCTTTGCTGCCAGCCAATTTCACGCGAACAGGTTTGGCACCCCACATGCCTTCAAGCTGGTAGTAAGAGCGCAACATGGGCTGGAGGATATGGACAACAATGTCACCGCAATCTACCAATACCCACTCACCCGTTTCCAGCCCTTCGACTGAAATAACTTCCCCGCCTTTGGCATTTACTTCTTCTTTGACTGACATCGCCAAAGATCGGGTTTGGCGGTTACTAGATCCGGTAGCAATAATGACGCGATCAAATAACTCGCTTAATTTGGTGGTGTCATATACGCGAATATCTTGCGCTTTAACATCTTCTAAGGCTTCAATAATGACGCGTTGTAATTTGCGTAAATCCATGGTTTCTCTGCAATATTTTTATAATGTTAGGGTGATCTTAGCTTGATTACTGATACAAGTTCAGATTTGTGATGATTTGTAGGATATTTGAGGGGATTTGTTCGGGCGTAATCGAGTTCCGAGAGGGGGAGTTGAGGTGCTCTCGCAACTTGGTGGAGGAAAGATCGACTGACAGGCTGTTATCAATATAAATGCGGCCGGCCGGGCTATTTTCAAGGGTGAACAACTGATTAGTTTGATGTTCTTGAAGGAACTGGTTCAAAGTAGGACTAATTTCACTCTGAAGATCATGATTAGGCCTGCTGGCGACAGCTACGTTGACATATTTGCATAAATCTTGCCAAGACTTCCAGGTGGGTAGATTAATTAGGGAATCGGCACCCATGAGCCAAGTTACGCTTGCAGCGGAGCCAAAACGATCTCGTAAGGCTTTGACTGTATCTATAGCGTAGCTTGGTCCCGCACGGTCGATTTCAATGCGATCAATGCCAATTTGGGTGGGAATCTTGAGATACAAAAAAGCTCTAGCCAACTCAATGCCTGCTGCATGTGTTAATTCAAACCGAATTTCAGCCGGCGTAATGCCTGAATATTTTTGCCACGGCTCTCCGCTGGGGATCAGTAGTAGTTCATCTAAATGCAACACTTTTGCAAAATGACTTGCGAGTTTTAAGTGGCCCACATGTGGGGGGTCAAAGGTCCCACCTAAAATGCCGATTTTTTTTAAATTGCTCAATGGGGGGTACTCAGGCTAACCAGTCACGTGGTTTGAGGTAGTGATCGTATAACTTGGCTTCAGGGGTACTAGGCTCGGGTTGCCAGTTGTAGCGCCATTGCACTACAGGCGGCATCGACATCAAGATCGATTCGGTCCGACCGCCTGAATGCAAGCCAAAAATAGTTCCACGATCAAAGAGGAGGTTGTATTCTACGTAACGTCCGCGACGATATTCTTGGAATGATTTTTCCTCTGGGGTGAAGTGGTCTTGATAGCGACGCTCCACGATAGGCAGGTAAGCCTTAATGAAGGCATCTCCTACTGCGCGCGTCATTGCGAAACTTTTTTCAAAGCCAAGGGCATTAAAGTCGTCAAAGAATATGCCGCCAATCCCCCGGGGTTCTTCGCGGTGCTTCAAGTAAAAATATTCATCACACCATTGTTTAAAGCGAGGATGAAGATCTTCTCCAAAAGGATCTAATGCATCTTTAGCGGTTTGATGAAAATGCCTGCAGTCTTCATCAAACCCGTAATAAGGGGTCAGGTCAAAACCACCACCAAACCACCATACCGGCTCCTTGTCGGGAGCTTGTGCAATAAAGCACCGCACATTCATATGGGTAGTAGGGACTTTTGGGTTGTTGGGGTGAAAGACTAGAGAAACTCCCAAGGCCTCAAAGCTACGTCCAGCGACTTCAGGACGGTGATGCGTGGCCGAAGGCGGCATTTGATCGCCGCGAACATGGGAGAAGCCGACCCCGCCTTTTTCTAATACAGTGCCGCCGTCTAAGATGCAGGTGCGACCAGAGCCTTTGAGCTTGCTGTCTTCTGGTTTGTGCCATTCATCGGCAATAAAAGCTTTGCCATCTAGCGCGCTCATGGCGCTCGTAATGCGATCCTGAAGTCCTATGAAATACGCTTTAAGAGCTGCAATATCAATTTGTGTGTTCTGTGCTGGCAAAGATATTCTGACTTAGGTTAATTTATTTGATCGCGCGATAGCCAATATCATTACGATATTGCATGCCATCAAATTGAATTTTGTTAATAGCATCATATGCTTTTTGTTGAGCACCACGAACGGTGTCAGCAAGACCAACAACGCACAATACACGACCACCTGAAGTGACTACTTTCCCATCTTGCAACTTAGTGCCAGCATGGAATGTGATTTGATCTTCTGTATCTGTTGGAATGCCGCTAATCGCATCGCCAATGCGCGGGGTATCTGGATAGTTGTGGGCAGCAAGCACAACACCTAAAGCAGTACGACGATCCCATTCAAGTTCGACTTCATTGAGGGTTCCATCGACCGCATGATCTAAGGCATTCACGAGATCGCTACGTAAGCGTGCCATGATGGGTTGAGTTTCTGGATCGCCCATACGGCAGTTAAATTCGAGCGTTTTGATTTTGCCGTCGGGGGTAATCATGAGACCAGCATAGAGAAAACCAGTGTATGGAATTCCGTCAGCTTTCATACCATCGACAGTAGGCATGATGACTTCGCGCAATGCACGCGCATGGATTTCTGGGGTCACTACAGGGGCGGGTGAGTAGGCTCCCATGCCACCAGTATTGGGACCTTGATCAGTATTGAGTAAACGCTTGTGATCTTGGCTTGTCGCTAAAGCAAGTACATGCTTGCCATCCACGAGCACGATAAAACTTGCTTCTTCACCTGTTAGAAATTCTTCAATGACTACACGGGCACCAGCATTACCCAATTTGTTATCGGCAAGCATCATGTCTACTGCAGCATGTGCTTCTTCCAGACTCATTGCCACAACAACGCCTTTACCCGCTGCCAAACCATCTGCCTTAATCACAATCGGCGCACCCTTAGCATCAATATAGGCATGTGCTTTTAGGGCGTTAGAGAATGTTTGGTAATCCGCAGTAGGGATGCCATGACGCTTCATGAAGGCTTTGGAAAAATCTTTGGAAGATTCCAATTGCGCGGCTAATTGTGTGGGCCCGAAAATGCGAAGCCCATTGTTACGGAATACATCTACAATGCCTGCGGCTAGTGGCGCCTCTGGGCCAACCACGGTCAAATGAATCTTTTCACGTTTAGCGAAATCTGCCAAATCTTGCAATCCCGTAATGGGAAGATTCTCAATTCCAACTGCAGAGGGTTTTGCGGTTGCAGTACCACCATTGCCTGGTGCTACATAGACAGTTTGCACTTGAGGGGATTGAGCTAATTTCCAAGCCAGTGCGTGTTCGCGTCCACCGGATCCGATCAAAAGAATTTTCATAGCAAGCTGTCTATTGTGAATAATGGGTGATATTGATTTAAAGAGCGGCGTTTGTAAATACTTCTTGAACGTCATCTAGATTTTCGAGGGCATCTAATAATTTTTGCATGCTCTCAACTTGATCGCCCTCGAGAGCAATTTCCGTTTCAGGACGCATTGCTACCGTAGCCAACTCCGCCTTGAGACCTGCCTTAGCAATAGCATCTTGTACTTTAGGGAAATCGGACACTGGAGTTAATACTTCAAGCGAGCCATCTTCATGGGTAATCACATCTTCAGCGCCTGCATCTAATGCAACTTCCATGAGTTGATCTTCGTTAGTGCCAGGAGCAAATAACATATGACCGCAATGTTTGAAGAGGAAGGCAACTGAACCTTCGGTGCCCATATTGCCCCCATTTTTATTAAATGCATGGCGAACTTCCGCCACGGTACGGGTGCGGTTATCTGTTAAACAATCGACAATGATGGCGGCACCATTGATGCCGTAGCCTTCATAACGAATTTCTTCATAGTTCACGCCCTCAAGTGAGCCTGTGCCACGCTGTATTGCTCTTTGCACATTATCGTTTGGCATATTGGCATCTTTTGCCTTATCGATTGCCAAGCGTAAGCGGGGGTTGGCGGATAGGTCTCCGCCACCCATTTTGGCGGCAACAGTAATTTCTTTGATGAGTTTGGTCCAAATCTTGCCGCGTCTTTCGTCTTGACGACCTTTGCGGTGCTGAATATTGGCCCATTTCGAATGGCCGGCCATACGGGTAAGTCCTTTTGATAATTTGGCTACAAGACCTCATTTTAAAGGGTTCTAGGTCAAAGGTAGGGGTAACTAATGAATTTTTGTTACACTCTCATGACTTAGCAGCAACAAAGTAGCAAAGTAAGCAGATTTTCCACTGCAAACACCTGCCTCGGTGATGGAATTGGTAGACGTGCCGGACTCAAAATCCGGTGCCGCAAGGCGTGGCGGTTCGAGTCCGCCCCGAGGCACCACAGATGACTCTTTCGATGCCAACTGTTTCCCAATAAATCCCATTAAACATAAGCCTTCCAAGCCAATTTTATTATCCATTGGCAACCTTAGTAAATGTGAGTAAGATTGCCAAAATGTGAGTAGAAATGTGAGTAGAAATATTCACGCTACGCAAAGAAGGCAATCATTGGCAACTAACTTACTTATCGACTCAACTCTGAATGTTTTAAAGCCCTCTGATAAGCCTTTTTCAGTAAATGACGGAGGAGGGCTATCCCTTCTCGTTTCGCCTGAAGGTAAGATGAATTGGCGCTACCGCTATCGCTTCGGTGGAAAAGCAAAAATGTTGTCTTTTGGGTTTTATCCAAAAGTGAGTTTAAAGATGGCTAGGGATAAGCTAAAGGCATACCAAAAAGTACTTGATGACGGTAAAGACCCTTCCGCTGTCCGCAAGGCTGATAAGTACGACAAGCAAAATGACTTTAAGTCGGTGGCACTACGCTGGCACAAGGATTGGTCAAAAGGTAAAGATCCTAAACACGCAGTTAAAGTATTAAGGCGCTTGATTGCAAGGCAATATCTTCCCGCTCAATTGTGATTGGATCGGTGAGGTTTTGTCCTGATTCCAAAACCACGATTGATGCCATTAGCTTTGATATGGAAGCAATTGGGGAGATGGCTGCAGAATTCCTATCGACCAATACCTCACCTGAATCTACGTCGACCACATAAGCAATGTTTGAATGAAAATCCCCTGTACTTTCTTTAGTGGCAAATGCAGGAGAATGAATAAGATATAGGCCTAAAGCAATACTAATTAATAATTTATTCATTTGTTAGGATCACCAATCTCTAAATTGACGTACAGCCTTAATATTGGAGCCAAGTGCCCTCATTTTCTTCTTGCATATAGGACAGGTTATTCCATCCCAAAGCCTTAAATACTGAGATGTTAGGCATTTTTTACATATCGTAGAATCGACAGATGGACCCACTATTGACCCGGGATTGGGTAAAGCATAGGACCCCACTTCATGGCAGGCTTCACATACCATAGCAGCCATTGAATAATGGGGCCCTTTTTCCGTGCCAATGCCGCTAATACATTCATATTTGCAAGATCCACAGATGAATCGATATTCAGCGGTCATCATCTAACTAACTCCCTTTTGGGGCTTTCACAATCTCAACCCACCGAGATCTCGCATATTGAATCCGCATTGCTCTCTCTTGGTTGGCAACTCCAATGGTGATTCGCTTACTAATTAAGTCTGCATAAACCGCATCAATTTTTTCATAAAAATTAGTGTAGACGCCCACTAAAGCCGGGGTAGGCAACTCATTTGCAATAGCTCGACACTTTAGCGCTACCTCTTCATATCGCTTAAGCACAACCGCTTGATCGCTAGAGATCTTATTGCTTGAGTTAAATAACTCTTTCGCATTAGGACTGTTAGGAATGAGCGCAATAATGTGGGCATCAACGTACTTTGCATCTTCTGTGCTATTAACTTCAGAAATACAGGAAACCATTTTTTTCTGTACAGCATCGATTTGTGCTTGTGAAACGTCATTTGTAGGCTGTGATGTTGGTAATTTACTACCAGCACATCCAGTTAGCGCGATGGTGATTAATAATGCACCACGATAAATATTATTCATATACACCTCAAATAGAGAATAGTTTTCTTTATAAATAAAAGCCTCTCCACTAAAAAAGAAAGTGGAGAGGTTAAAGGGAACTACCGGTAAACAATGTCAGCGCGACGATTCTCTTTAAAAGCAGCCTCGGTTTGCGCTGGGTTCTCAGGTTTCTCTTTGCCAAAACTAACTGCCTCTAATTGAGATTCATTAACGCCTAAAGAAACAAGCGCCTTCTTTATTGCCTCAGAACGCTTTTGACCTAAGGCTAGGTTATATTCCGCCGTGCCGCGATCATCGGTATTACCCTGAATAATGATGGCGGCCTTTTGCTGCTGGAATGACTTTAGGTATGAAGCGTGAGCTGCAATCGTTGAGGCGTACTTTGGATCAAGCGAGTAACTATCAAACTCAAAGTAAATAGAACGCTTTCCATAGACACTAGATTTTGGATCGCTGATGGGGTCATACGACATCGAGCCACCTGCATTAACGGTGGCTACCCCATTAGAGTCATCCAATTTAACCCCGCTACTGCAGGCAGCGACCAGCAAAACAGCAAAAACCGCGAGCGATAACTTTACAAACTTAAACATGATGAAAATTCCCAATTGAGGCTAAACAATGTTTAGCCAAGCCAATATAAGAACCGGCTAAAAAAAGCCAATTCCAAACCTAAGAAAATTAGGCGATCAGTTTTGGGGGTTTGAATGCTGTGTCAGGAAAATTCTGGGTATACAGAGTATCGTTTGCGAAGCTGTAGACAATCGCTTCATTAGAGTAAAACGGCATTAGAATGCTGGTGTCACTGATATTGGCGGTGATATGACTTATCAAGTACATTGAATGGACTGGATGTTTACCTTCGGAAGAATCATTGCTATTGAGATTTTGCGCAGATTGAACGCTCAAACAAACTCCAGTTTGTAATTGAGCCCGCTCAATAGCGCTTTGAATAAAAATGCTCCCTGCCGTCACTTTGAAGGCAATTACAAATAGGCAAACCGCGAGAATAAAACTTTTCTTGCTAAATCTCATGGTAACTATTCTATACCCAATTATTAGCACATCAATGGTATATGCGATAACCCATACCTATGATATTAAATGGTCAATTGCTTACTTATTAATCAACTACCCCATGATAATTCTGGCTACTCTCCCCAAATACTCCAATTCAAAGTCGGTGGAGAAGGCTGATTCCAGGAAACGGGGTATTTTTTGGAGCCAAACCCAAGTCGACTCCAAATCCAGGCAATAACGGAAATAATTGTCACCCCCACTAAGACTGTAAAACCAAGGTGGCTAAACGTGGCATGACCTTGAATCATGATGAGGGGGTTTGCACCGGCTGGTGGATGAACTGTTCTGGTTAACAGCAGTATCCCAATTGTGAGCACTACTGCAAGAACCGATACCCATAGAGCATCACCAAAGAGTTGAAAGGCGATAATCCCGATTAAGCTACTGATTAGGTGCCCGCCGAATACGGCTCTGGGTTGCGCAGCTGGTGTCGTGGACAATCCAAATAAGAACAACGTGGTTCCACCTAAAGAAGCAAGCAAAAGTGGAGAATTAACTTTTGTTGCAAGCAATGCCAAGCTGATTGCTACTGAAGAACCCAGCAATACCCATAGTAATCGAAGTAGTTGAATTTTCATTGCTAGATATTACTCAAAATTCAAAATGTCTGTTTCTGAGTCAGAAGCAGACGTTTTTCGATATGTTTTCACTGGCGGCTTTGGTCGAACAGCGGACCTTCGCTTTCAGTATGTGACAGGCAAAAGCCGGCCAAATAGGAGACATAAGCATCTTCTATATGTTTGTTTGCATACAGACGAATTCATAAGCCTTTTCTAGACTATTCCAGCAATGGATCAACTTAGCGGGAAGAGAGCGCAATAAATGCATCAATCAAACTTGCATACAGAGAACACTATTAGGTTAATGGAGATAGTTCTTTCTTTAAGTGGCGATGATAAGTGCTACCCCTATCAAAATCCCCCATATGTCTTAGATCATCAAGGCGGCATCACCCTAAGTAGGGCGCTTAAATCAGAATTAAATAAGAATGGAAATCAGGATTTGGTAGCTTGGGCACACCAAAATATTGTGAGTCTTTTTATAGAGAATTAATCCTTAATTAAAAAAATAGGGATTGACTAATTGCGCATGCTGGGCAGACTTCATATCCATATATAAAAACTCATTAAAAGGAAAACATAATGACTCATGAATACGAAATGATAGATCAAAACATCCTGCTATATGAGGCTCGTTTAAAGCATATCGATGAATTTTGCGTCCGAGCAGAAAAGCTCATACCTCAATATCCTGAAATACATGTACAGAAACAACTTGCTCCGATTAAGGTGGCGAGAAAGCGTTTGGCTGAACTTATTCAAGCTGCACGGTCAAAGCTTGATGGAGGAATTGTGCAAAAGTCTATCGAGAATGACCACCAAACTGCATGGAATTTAATTACGAATGAACTGGATAAGCTGACAAAGGAATTTGAGGCTTTATTCTTCGGAAAATAAGTAAATGAGAAGGGTAAATAAGCAACATCCCCGTAAAGCCTAATTTTGAGGGGGTAGATTGAGAATAGTGAGTATTTTTGAGTAGATTTTAGATATTTAATATTTATATCATTAACGTGTGTCCGCCTCGAGCACCACAAATGGCTCTCTCGATGCCAGCTATTTCTCAAAAACTTATAAAAAGCTCTCGAGCCAATTGAGGCATTAGTAGCCAACCCTTTGGGTATTTAATCATCTCGATATGACTAGCAATGAGGGTCGCACGCATTATGGGTACTGCAGAAAAAAGTTGCTTATTTTTCTTGCAATGCTTCCCACCCCTCAGCCCAACAACAAAGATGACCATAATCTTTCATCACAATGACCTTAGGTTGATGTCCAACTGGAAACCGATCTACATAACTTTTAGTCACTTCCCATGGAATGATCTGATCCTTACCGCCTATATATAAAATTTGCGGGATAGGGGTTAACTCAGTTGTAAAGTTAGCAGGATTTAACGATCCTGTAAGAGGGCTAATAGCGTGATACTTGACCCAGGCAGTCGTATCAAGATTGCCTGCAATAGAAACTACATTAACCACATCTTTCCTAGATACGGTAGATAGCAAAGCTACGGTAGCTCCTCCTGAATAACCCACTAAAATCAACTTTTTGGCATGATAGCGATCTTTGAGTTGATTGATAGCTTCGTTGGTAGATTTAATCACTTCAGGAGAAAAGCGTTTATTAGTCCAATAAGGCTCACTACAAGCTGTAGAATCTTTGACATTGCTAGCTTTTCCATATTGGCATGGCCTGCCAATATAAGCTACTGCTTTACTGGGGTCTTGAGTCGCCAAGCGCAATGTAATTGGATCAATGGGTGTGGGATCTTCCGAGGGGGTTTCTCGATTATTCCAAGCATGGCCATCGCCTTCAATATAGATGGTTAGCTGATCCGCTCCAATAAGGGAATTGAGTGGTTTGGTATATGCTTGAAGATTAAAGGTTGAGGTAGTTATAAGAGATGATTGCCATCCTTTATTCTGGGCAATTTGATTTGCAGTGCTCACTCTTTCTGGAAGGTTTGGGATCGTAGTGCAACCGACTATCAAACCACAAATGAGAGTTGCCAATTTCAAAGAAAAGACTCCACGTTTGTGATGATTTTTAATCGGGTTGATATGTCGTTACTTCAAATTGTTTAAAACAATCTGAAGAACTTGCAAGCCCAGCAATAGG
>CANBYN010000041.1 GCA_947373615.1 Burkholderiaceae bacterium
TTCCACAATCGAACGCACAACATCACCGCGCGTAGACGCAGGTAAAGGCACGTTCACCATATTTCTTGCATGATCAAGCCCGCTGTAGGGATAGAAAGGGTGCTGGAAAAAACTACACATTAATACACTGGGATCATTGAAAAATGCAGCTTCAGTGCCATTGCCATGATGCACATCAAAATCAATAATAGCTACACGCTTGATTCCATAAGTTTCCATGGCATACCTTGCGGCAATGGCAACGTTATCAAACAAACAAAATCCCATAGAGCGAGTAGGTTCGGCATGATGCCCTGGCGGTCTTACCGCGCAAAAGACATTCTCTACTTCACCTTTCATCACGGCATCAACCCCAGCAATTGCAGCACCAGCCGCACGCAAAGAAGCTCTATACGTATGGGGATTCATAATGGTGTCCCCATCTAACATGAAATAACCGCTTTCTGGAGATCGCTCCCGCACAAAAGTTACGTGTTCTGGGCTATGTACCAACTCCAATTGATCCTCAGTTGCCAAAGGAGCATCTAAATGATGTAGAAAGCGATCAACCCCACTTCGGATGAGCTGATCGTTAATAGCCTGTATACGTTCGGGGCACTCCGGATGATGGCTCCCCATCTCATGTTTCAGAAAATCTGAATGGGTTATGTATCCTGTTGTCATAACTCAAAATCCTTCTAAGCAAAACTATAATTTTTATAATCTAGTAAAACGTGTTTAATTTTCAAAAATCCAAGGTCTTACGCTTGAACTTTCGTGCCTCCTGCTTATTGCTTGCCGTAGCGCTCGCTGCTTGCTCTAACACCCCTACTCAAACGATTAACCCGCCTCAAGCCATCGTAAACCAGGCTGAGGATGCAGTCGCTGAGGTCCGTTTTAGTCAAAATCTCAATGAATTATTGAGCGAAGTCTCACAAGCCCAACAAATCCCACTTCCCGCCCTAGAACTGGGCTTCCTAGATGCTAAAACGATTCCTTCAATCCGCAAATTGGTATTACCCCCATCGGGGACTTTTAAGAAAAATTGGCTAGTCTACCGTAAGCGTTTTATCGAGCCTGTACGCCTTAAGGCAGGCCGAGCTTTCTGGGATGAGAACCAGACCTTTTTAAGTCAAACAGAACAGGCTTACGGCGTTCCAGCAGAGATTATTGTGGCCATTATCGGCATTGAGACTATATATGGACGCCAAACAGGCAACTTCCGAGTTAAGGATGTGCTCTCAACCTTAGCCTTTAGCTATCCAGAAACCCCCAATAAGCCTGCACGTGAGCAGTTATTTAAGGATCAACTCAAGGAACTCATCTTAATGTGCTGGTCTGAAGCTGGTGGAAACTTGCCAGCCAAAAATACCAATCAGGGAGTCAATAGTGCTCGCTTTAGCGGATGCCTGAATCAAAATAGCTCGTATGCTGGTGCTATTGGATTACCGCAATTCATGCCCAGTAGCATCCGTAGTTTTGCAGTGGATGGAGATGGGGATGGTCGAATAGATCTGAGGCAAAGTCCAAAAGATGCCATTGTTAGCGTGGCTAACTTTATGAAACAACATGGGTGGCAAGCGGGTATGCCGATTTCCTTTCCAGTCCAAGCAAATGCCATATCTACGGCTAAAGAGTTAGCAGACGGCGAACCGAAGTTGAAGTACACGGTGAAAGAACTCATCGAAAAAGGAATCTTAACTAAGCAACAGGGAGATTTACAAAGCGGAGGTGTTGAACCTCAAAGTAAAGCTTTTATTGTTGACTTGCCTTATCCAGATAAAGATGGAATAGATCAAGTGCAGTATTTTGTGGGGCTTAATAATTTCCTCACGATTGTTCAGTACAACCGCAGCTATTTCTATGCACAAAGTGTTGCTGAGTTTGCAGAAGCCTTAGGCTACAGAAACCAAAGCGCTGTGCCAATTGAGTCATCCTCCAAAACAGCAAGCGCTAAAGGGGGTGCTGAAAAGTCAAAGACCAAAAAATCAAACCCAAAGAAAAAATCGAGAGCAACTTAACCTCATTTATGCTGGAAATACGCCGGTAGATAAATAACGGTCACCTCGATCACAAACAATAAACACGATAGTGGCATTTTCAACTTGACGTGCAATTCGCAAAGCCACCACTAGTGCGCCCCCGGCTGAAATACCACAAAAAATACCTTCTTCTGAGGCCATACGTCGTGCCATCTCCTCGGCATCAGCTTGCGTCACGTACTCAATACGATCAACCTTATCTCCCTGATAGATTTTAGGCAGATATTCTGGCGCCCACTTGCGAATACCTGGAATTTGTGAACCCTCTTCTGGTTGCGCACCAATAATCTGTATCGCGGGATTCATAGACTTTAAATAAGTCGAAACCCCGGTAATGGTTCCCGTGGTTCCCATGGCCGAAACAAAGTGGGTGATTTGACCATCAGTATCGCGCCAAATTTCAGGCCCAGTGGTTTCCATATGTGCTCTTGGATTATCTGGGTTCGCGAATTGATCAAGCAATCTACCGCGCCCTTCACGCTGAAGTTGCAAGGCATAATCTCTGGCAAATTCCATACCACCAGAGGCTGCCGTCAAAATTAATTCAGCGCCATAAGCAGCCATGCTTTGACGGCGCTCAATGCTTTGATTCTCAGGCATCACTAAAATCATTTTGTAACCCAACATAGCGGCAGTCATTGCTAAAGCAATCCCAGTATTACCGCTAGTAGCTTCAATTAAGGTATCGCCCGGTTTTATTTCGCCACGCTCTTGAGCCCGCATAATCATCGACAGCGCAGGCCGATCTTTTACCGACCCGGCAGGGTTGTTGCCCTCCAACTTACCCAAAATGACATTGTTGCGATTCTCGTTCTCAAGAGCAGAAATGCGCTGCAAACGAACTAAGGGTGTATTGCCCACAGTCTGTGAAATAGTGAGGTAAGAAGGTTTACTCATGAGCTCATTTTAGCCATAAGAAGTCCTACATCCTAAAAGGCTTAATTTTGGTGAGTTGATCATGCAAGTTCTAACTGACCGGCTACCAGTTTAATGACAAGAATTTCGTCGACCAAAGGCATCGGAATATTAGCTATGGTCTTAGCAGGGTCAATTCCTTCAATGTATTTCAATTCAAAGAACACTGCTATTGGCAAATACACATCCGAAGATATTAAATGCAATCGCCTCAGTTACCGCGAGCAAAAATATTTATTTAACTGCCTCAATCCAAGAAATACTGGCAGTAGGAATCAAGCTATCCTGACATCCCTTCAAATTATTGATCCAAATCAAAAAATAGACTATCACGTCAGATCTTCACCACGCTTAAGCTCTGCCACTTATCTATACTCGAATGAATCAAATTAATGACCTTGGAATGACATATGAATGTTGATATTGTGATTGTGGGAGCAGGCCCCTCTGGACTATGTCTTGCTAGAGCATTGAGTGGGCAAGGTTTAACAATTACCATCATCGAGCAGCAATCATTCGAAGGTATTTCAAATCCCGCTTTTGACGGTAGAGAAATTGCACTAACACAACATTCTGCTAAAGCCATGCAAGAACTAGGCTTGTGGCAACGAATAGAACCTCATGCCATTTCACAATTGCGAGATGCCAAAATATTAGACGGGCAATCACAATTCGAAATGCTCATTCCACACCAGCTCAGCAAATTTAGAGAGCTTGGATGGTTAATATCTAACCACCTAATCCGCAAGGCAGCTTTTGAATCAGTACAACAAGCTATAGAACAATCCGGTGATATCACGCTCATCACCGATCAAAAAGTGGTTAAAGTAAAAGCAGATGAAATTAGCGCGCATGTCGTGTTAAGCAATGGCACTACAATTCATGCTCGACTAGTAGTGGCGGCCGACAATCGTTTTTCTACCACCCGCAGGATGATGGGAATTTCTGCCAATATGCATGACTTTGGACGCAACATGCTAGTGTGCTGCATGACGCATGAGAATCCTCATGATCATATCGCCTGGGAATGGTTCGATTATGGGCAAACGCTTGCACTACTCCCCATGAACCCCGACCCCCTGAATGGCAAATATCGCAGTTCTGTAGTTATTACAGTGCCAAGCGAAGAAGCGGATGAGCTTACACAACTAAATCCTGAAGCCTTTTCCAAAGATGCAGAGAGACGCTTTGTTGGTCGATTAGGAAAAATGGAATTAATTAGCACGATCCACTCCTACCCACTGGTATCTGTTTATCCTAATCGTTTAGTAGGAAAGCGCTTTGCGACAGTTGGAGATGCTGCTGTTGGTATGCACCCCGTGACCGCCCATGGCTTTAATTTCGGACTCCTTGGCGTGCAGACTCTCACCAAAGAAATCCTGGCAGCCCATCAAGCAAGGCAGGATATCGGAAATAAAACCTTATTGGAGCGTTACGAGAGAACTCACCGAATTAAGACTCGCCCTTTATTTTTCCTAACCAGGCTAATTACGGAAATCTATACAAAAGAATCGCCACCTGCAAAAATACTGAGAAAGACGCTTTTACATATTGGTGAGCGACTAACCCCATTCAAGCGATCGATTGCAGCATCCTTAACGGGACGTTGATGTTGTAAATAACCGGGACATTAGTGACTTAATATAAATTGAGCTGCGCGCTTTACTAGTTCTGGCTCAGTTTGATTAAAACCGTGGTACGCAAAGGAATCACAAATTCCTCCCTCGCTAATACCGCCATCAATGATTTCTAATTGAGAAATGAATTTAGAAGATCTACCCTCAATAATTCTTGAGGTCGCCAAAATAGGGGTACCTGCGCATCCATCCTGAAGATGATGGATACCAAGGACTGGCAAACCCACTTCACTATCTAGAAATGCAGGGAGGATGGTTCCGGCAATAATAATCCCAGAAAGATTTGCTTTTGATTCACCCAATGTATTGGCATAAAAAGTAGCAGTAGAAGTTCCCATGCTGTGGCCAAATACCCAAATCGGCAACCCTAATTTAACTTTATAAAACTTCACTACCTCATCAACTCGTGATAAATGGTCTTTACGACCGCGAAGATTGCCGCGTTTTAAATCTCCTAAATCATAAGGGCTATCTACTAGTACGGCATCAATACCATACTGCGCCCACATATTGATAGAGCGCACAAATGTATGCCTACTTTTAATCGACCCATTATCAGAAATTCCAGCAACACCGCCGCCGCCCGGAAACAGAAGTACTGCAGCGCGGGGATTTGAAGCTCCAATCAATAAGGTTCTTGTGGGTGTTTGATCTTCATGGGGAATATCGAACACCTGAGCTAAAGCAGGTAAGCTAAATGCCAATAAGACGATTGCTAGAAGCGACCGCATGTGCGAAATCTTATTTACTGTCCAGTGCACTAGCCAAAAATCCAGAATTAGCTTCTAGCCACTCAATGTACCGCCCTACGCCCTGCTCTACATTAAGAAAGGGTTCTGTATAGCCAGCAGCCCGCAATTTTCTTAAATCAGCCTGAGTAAAGCACTGATATTTTCCTCTGAGCGCATCCGGAAACGGAATGTACTCAATCGCCTTTTCTTTGACTAATTCTTGTAGGGTTGCGGGCGGTACTTTATCGAGCGTACGCATGGCGTTTGCAACCGCATGAGCAACATCATTAAAAGGTTGGGCTCGACCGCTACCTAGATTGAAGATTCCACTAATTTCTGGATGATCTAAGAAAAAGAGGTTTACTTTTACCACATCCTCCACAGAAACAAAGTCGCGACTTTGCTCTCCAGGACCATATCCACCGTACTCGCCAAAGAGTTTAACGTTGCCATTGGCCTTGTACTGATGATATTGATGAAAGGCAACAGATGCCATGCGTCCTTTATGTGATTCACGAGGACCGTACACATTGAAGTAGCGAAAGCCAATCACTTGCGCAGTATTCGCATTTTCAGCAAAACGCTTACGCATGACTTGATCAAATAAGAACTTGGAGTATCCATATATATTCAATGGCTTCTCATGCTCGCGACTTTCCACAAACACATCTGAGCCACCATAAGTGGCAGCTGATGAGGCATAGAGCAATTGCACTTTTTGCACTGTGCAAATATCGAGCAAATCCATGGTGTAGCGGTAATTGTTTGCCATCATGAAAATACCGTCAGTTTCCATGGTGTCTGAGCAAGCCCCTTCATGAAACACTGCTTTTACCTGACCAAAATGACCACTTCTAAAGGCCTCTAGAAATTCATCTTTATCAAGGTAATCAATAATATCTAGGTCAGCAAGATTGCGGTATTTATCTGCAGGACGCAAATCATCTACTGCAATGATATTTTTTTCACCACGCGCATTGAGCGCTTGAACAATATTGGCACCAATAAAACCAGCTGCGCCAGTTACGATAATAGTCACTGTAGTTCCTCTGAAGTAACGGTTGCAGTGCCCAACTTGCCAACCACAATACCACCGGCGCGATTTGCAAGAGCCATCGCCTTTTCTAAAGGCCACTTAGCCGCCAACGCAACTGCCAAAGTGGCTATCACGGTATCGCCAGCACCAGATACATCAAATACCTCACGGGCTTGAGCCTTTACATGACTGACCCCTGCTTCTGTATACAAACTCATACCCTCTTCAGAGCGAGTTAGTAACAAGGCTTGAAGATTAAGGGATTTTCTGAGCTCTTGTGCTCGATGAGTGAGATCTTCCTCGCTAGTCCATTTACCAACTACTTGACGTAACTCACTCCGATTAGGTGTTAATACTGTAGCGCCCCGATATTTTTCATAATCCTCACCTTTTGGGTCTACGAGGATCACCTTATTCTGAGCCCTTGCTTGCTCAATCATATGGGCAACCTGTCCTAAAGCACCTTTCCCGTAATCTGAAAGTATGACAACATCAGCACTGCCAACCAACCTTTCAAAACGCTCTAACTTATGCGTTAATGCCATTTCACTAGGGGTCTCTTCAAAATCTAAACGAATGAGTTGTTGCTGACGCGCTATCACTCGCAACTTGACGATGGTGGGTACGTCAGCATCAATTTCCAACTGACTATTCACACCACTTGATTTGAGCAACTCAGCTATGCGCTTGCCTGGTTCATCATCACCCACAATACCTAAAACAGTAGTCTGAGCCCCTAATGCCGCAACGTTACGTGCAACGTTTGCAGCACCCCCTAAACGCTCATCCATCTTACCCACCTGCACTACTGGAACAGGAGCTTCTGGTGAAATGCGGTTGGTATCGCCAAACCAATAGCGGTCGAGCATGACATCGCCCACAATTAATAATTGGGTTTGAGAGAACTGTTCTCGGTTAGCTTTTTCCATGTAGATGCTTTTAATTACATATTATTGTATTTTTAAATTACTTAATTATGTCGCCCAATACCATGGTATTCAATCCCTAATTCTTGCATAGAGCTTGGTTCATAGAGATTACGGCCATCAAATATGATGGGTCGATTTAGTTTTTGCATGACTAGATCAAAATCTGGACTACGGAATGCTTTCCACTCAGTCGCGATTACTAGGGCATCTGCACCATCTAACGCAGTCATCGGATCATCCACCATAGAAACTTGCTCAAGACCTTGGGGATTGTCTTTAAAGTCTAAATCAAGACAATGTTTTGCCTCTAACATGGCCACTGGGTCGTGGGCAACCACCTGAGCACCTCGCTTAACCAACTCAGCAATGATGATGCGACTTGGAGCTTGACGCATGTCATTAGTATTGGGCTTAAAAGCAAGCCCCCACAGAGCAAACTTCATGCTGGTAAGATCTTTGCCAAAACGCTTCTCGATCTTCTCAATCAAGATGTACTTTTGTAACTCATTGACTGCTTCTACTGCATTGAGGATTTTCAAATCCCTGCCGTGCTCAATGGCAGTTTGAGAAAGTGCTGATACATCTTTTGGAAAGCAAGAGCCACCATAACCAGTGCCCGGATACAAGAATCCAAAACCAATACGAGAATCAGAGCCAATACCTTGGCGAACCGCTTCAATATCAGCCCCGACTAAGTCAGCCAAATTAGCCAATTCATTCATAAACGAAATTCGAGTAGCCAACATTGCATTGGCGGCATACTTTGTTAATTCAGCACTCTTAACATCCATATAATAGGTGCGCTCATGGTGGCGATTAAATGGCGCATAGAGTTTGCGCATTTGCTCTTTGGCGCGCAACCCTGTAGGCGTATTTTCTGTACCAATCACAATACGATCGGGTCGCATAAAATCCTCTACAGCGGCGCCTTCCTTTAAGAACTCAGGATTAGAGACTACTGAGCAGAGATCAGCGGGTAAGTTTCTTTTTTCCAGTTCTTCAGTGATAGCGGCCGAGACTTTGTCTGCAGTACCTACTGGGACAGTTGATTTATCGACGATGACTTTAGGCGTAGTAGCATGGCGACCAATATTACGAGCAGCGGCCACCACATACTGCAAATCAGCAGAGCCATCTTCATCAGGAGGGGTACCCACTGCAATAAATTGAATATCGCCATGAAGGACTGAAGCAGCAATATCGGTAGAGAATAGGAGGCGACCAGCGGCACGATTACGCTCAATCATCTCCTGAAGACCTGGCTCGTAGATCGGTACACCGCCAGAATTGAGAATCTCAATCTTTTTTGGATCTAAATCCAAGCAAAAGACATTATTACCCTGCTCAGCAAGGCAAGCCCCTGTGACTAAACCCACGTATCCACTGCCGATGATCGTTACCTTCAAATTGATTCCACCTAATTATTTATATACATCCAAAAATCATCATTGAACTATAACAAGATGACGATTCTATTTCTCTTCTACATTGAAGGCCCACTTGGTGCGACTCCTTCACTTCGGGCTGGAGAATATACTTCCCAATGATTACAACCAGGGCATTGCCAATAAAATCTTCTAGCGCGAAAACCACAATTGCCACAGTTATAGCGAGCCAAACTGGTGGTGCGTTCACGCAAGAGATTTAAGATGGATTGCAACTCCAACTTACGCTCTGGATTTGCACTACCCTCCTCTAGAACTAATCGAGTCTCAGCTAATTTAGACAATGCGCTCAAACTTGGGGAATGCTGCATCACTTCCGACAACATGGTGTTAGCAGCCTCAGGTCCGCGAATATTCATCATCTGCTTATGTACGATATCAAGTAACTCTCCAGAGGCTTGTGTCTTTAGCAAGTCGCGCAAACGATCTAAACCCTCATTCGCCTTACCAACTGCCGTGTAGGCAACCATCCAGCGATCAGCAAGTAAATGCATATAGGCAGGATGCGATGCAGCAACAAGACTCCATACCTCAATAGCTTGGGCCGGACGTTCCATTGCCATTGCGTAGTCGCCTTGCAAAATTAAGGCGCGCGCATGATTCGGGACTGCTTGCAGTGCTCGCTGGATGCATTGCTCAGCCCCCATAAAATCTTTGCGTCGCAATGCTTCCTGACCCAATTCACAATGGAACTGGGCAATTTCAGTGTGATGTGATTTACCCTGCAAGCTCTCTAGCTCCATGGCAGCAATAATGGCTTTTTTCCAATCACGTTCAACTTGATACATCTCCAAAAGGCTCTCTTTTGCTGGAACGGCATATTTACCATCGCCCACACGATTTAAAGAAGCCTCAGCACGATCCAATAAGCCCGCACGCAAAAAATCACGGCCCAATTCATAGGCGGCGTGATCGCGATCGCGCAACTTTAAATCGTCGCGATTCGCTAAATTTTGGTGAATACGAATAGCGCGCTCAGTCTCACCACGGCGACGGAATAAGTTTCCAAGAGAAAAATGAAGTTCAATTGTTTCAGGATCAAGTTGTGCAATTTTGACCAACGTCTCGATTGCTTTATCGGGCTGCTCATTCAAAAGAAGGCTTAAGCCTTTAAAGGTTGAGTGCTGCTGACGCATACGCTCACGCTCATCCATGCGATTTTCAAGACGCAAGTCCCAACGCGAGGCAAACCAGCCAATACCAAATATGATCGGAACAAGCAATAACCAAGATGTCGCTATCTGAATCATGATGTCCAGAATTTAAATAAAAAAATGGCCCGAATGGACCACTGAGGATTAGCCTGAATATTAGGCACTAGATCCCTCTTTGGGGCCCGCCTGTTTCAATGGCTTGTAATCAACCCGCTCGCGCAATTCTTTTCCGGGCTTAAAGTGCGGAACGCGTTTTTCTGAAATCAATACCCTCTCACCTGACTTTGGATTACGACCGGTGCGCGCAGGACGATGATGAAGCACAAAACTTCCAACGCCGCGTAACTCAATACGTTTGCCCTCAGCCAATGCTTGAGTCATCGTGTCCAGCAATGTTTTTACCGCCAACTCCACATCCCTAGGCAAAAGCTGCGGAAACTGTTCCGCTAGGCTCTCCACTAGTTCGGAGCGGGTAATTGCTTGTTGCTCTTGATCTGTCATGATCTATCAATAAAAAATCGCCGCTCCCCCAATGGAAAGCGGCGATATTGATTTAGCCTTGATTGTCCAATTTTGCTTTTAACACAGCACCCAAATTGGTAGTGCCTGACTGCGCATCACCTTGGAGCTTGCTCATTGCATCTTGTTGATCAGAGCTGTCTTTAGCTTTAATTGAAAGATTGATGACGCGTGACTTGCGATCAATATTAATGATCATTGCAGTTACGCTATCGC
>CANBYN010000042.1 GCA_947373615.1 Burkholderiaceae bacterium
TAATGGGCTATTTTAAAGCCCAACGCCCGTAAGCTGCCTACTCGGCCTGAATTGAGAGATAGACGTTATAGGCATTCATACGATTGGCAGCCCGAAATAAGGGCATTCCTTCGTATTCAGACCAGTCGGCCTGTTGATAGGCTTCCTCAAAAGGATCGAGATTAATAGCCGCCCTTGACATCGATTCTCGGAGGTATTTAAGATAATCTCTAGTAAAAGTAATATCTTCTGTGGGCTTGATAGAGAAACCGCCATGACCAGGAATCACAACACTGGGATTTGCCTGCTCGATTGCATCGAGCGCAGCCAGCCATCCCTTGCTATCCGCATGCCCGACAAATGGAATACGCCCCCGAAAGACTAAATCTCCAGCAAAGAGGACTTTTTCAGAGGGAACATAGACCATGAGGTCTTCGGGTGCATGAGCAGGACCTACCCTGCTAATTAAGAAGTCCACTCTACCGACGGTCAATGTCGATTTTTGATCAATCCAGACATCAGCCGAAATCAACTTGGTATTGACATCGACCCAAGGAGCAAAGTCCACTCTCGAGGCTATCAAGCGTAGCTTTGCAGTTTCGGAGGAGAGGTAATTTCTGCCCTCACCCTGAGCATATATCTTTGCTCCAATCTTTTTAAATTCTTGCAATCCATAAATGTGATCAGCGTGATAATGACTCACAATCACCGCAACTACTTTTTGTGGAGTAATTTTCTTGATTTCACCAATTAATTTTTTCGCAAGAATTGGTGAGCCCAGGGCATCTACCACTACTACGCCACCAGGAGTCACCACAAACCCCGCATTAGAAATAAAATTTTGGTTAGCACTACTCCCCATCTCAGGAAGTCCTTGTACAAAATAGGTATGAGGGGCAACCTGAATCGGATTTAACTGCATTGAATCGGTCGACTTACTAGTCTCCGCAAATATAGATGTAGAAACAATAAGGGATCCAAGGATCCCTATCGAATACATCATCAATTGAATCCGAATGTCACGAAGATTCATTTGAGTATTAACTAAGGCTTGATGTAAGCGAAGCCATCTTTATATTGAAGGTCTGCTACACGAACCACACCCGATGGCGTGAAATCGGCGTCTAATATAAATTGATCTTTCTTGAGATTACGATTCTTTAAAGTAATTTCACAAACTTCAAACTTCACACCGCGAGACTTCAAAGCGGAAACCAAGGGTGCGTATTCGATATTATTTTTTTTATCCTTAGCGCCTTCCATCAAAAGATCTACGCCATTGGCATGGGTAACCACAATTATGGTAGTCTCCGGAGCGGTATCAAGATGGTTACGCACATTGCGTAACCCTTTTAAGCCTTGGGTTTCAGCATCATCAATGTGATAAACCACTTTAGTTGGGCCAGCCGCTTGGGTAGCAGCGATTGAGCCTAAGCTTAATGTCAGGGCAATTGAAAAGATTAAAGTAAGAATTTTTTTCATAGGTATAACCTTGAAGTTTTTTTTAAATAGGGGCCATGCCAGGATTGTTCGCAACACCATTAATAATCGGCTCATTCAGTTTGATAGCTTTTACGACTTTCACGTCCCGCAAGTGACGCTCAATAACATCCCAAATAGCTTCCCCACCAGTATTCTTAGCCTCTTCGCTAACAGGAGCCCAACCAGCTACTTTGTATGTTTTATTTGCTTCAATAGGATTTCCATTCAGTCGCATGTCTGTAATACGCTTGCCTGAAGTTTGTACTGGGTCAATGGTATATTGCATGCCGCCTACTCGAACCATATCGCCACCCTGTTGATAGTAAGGGTCGGGGTTAAATAAGTTATCAGCCACATCTTCCAATATCGTTTTGATGGTCTCACCGGTCATATTGGTAACTGTGGTGTATGGATAGGTAATTGCTGTTTGATCCAACAAGTTCTCTCGCGTGATTGCTTGTCCTGGCAATAAGCTCGTGCCCCAACGGAAACCTGGTGAGAAGGCAATCTCTGCATTTTTCTGTGCCATCAAGCCATCAAGAATGAGTTGGTCGAAGCTGCCGTTAAAGTTACCACGTCGATATAAGAGACCTTCAGTAGTGGCTAATTTTTCATTTAACTTAGCTTCATAAGGCGCCCTGATTTTGGCAATCAGCTTATTCATTGCTGGATCAGCAGCAATCATATTCGAGAAGATTGGGAAGAGCTTGTAGCGGAAATCCACCGCTTTGCCGCCTTTCACATCAAAATCCAACACGCCTAAGAACTTGCTATTTGACCCGGCATTGGTAACGAGCGTTACTCCGCCAGAGTTTTTCACTTTCACGGGAATAGGAACGCCATCATGGGTATGACCGCCCAAAATCGCATCTAAGCCACTAACGCGTGATGCCATTTTTAAATCCACATCCATGCCGTTGTGAGACAAGAGAACGACAACCTTTGCGCCTTTGACCTTAACTTCATTGATGGTCTTTTGAAGATTCTCCTCCTGAATACCAAACGTCCAGTCGGGCGTAAAGTAACGAGGGTTTGCAATGGGGGTATATGGAAATGCTTGGCCAATAATGGCTACCTGAACACCATTTTGAACTTTCATTACATAGGGATTAAATACCGAATCCCCAAAGTCAGCGGTCTTAATGTTTTGCGCAATAAATGAGACTTTGCCCTTAAAGTCACCATTAACGATTTCCATGACACGCTTTTCACCGAGCGTCATTTCCCAATGTGGCGTCATGACATCAACACCAAGCGCTAAAGCAGCATCAACCATATCTTGGCCATTAGTCCATAAAGCGGTACCAGAACCCTGCCAAGTGTCGCCACCGTCAAGTAATAAAGCCCCAGGACGATTTGCTTTCATTTGTTTAATCAATGTAGCCATATGGGCAAAGCCGCCCATCTTGCCGTAATTTTGTGCAGCAGCAACGTAATCTAAATAAGTAAACGCGTGTGCGTCACGCGTATTTGGCGCAATCCCATTAGCCTTTAAGAAATATTCGCCCACCAAGTGAGGCGTCTTACCCTCTTGAGTACTAACCCCAATATTTACATTAGGTTCGCGAAAGTAGATCGGTAACAACTGCGCATGACAGTCTGTGAAATGGAGAAAATGCACATTACCGAATTTGGGTAAATCATAGAATTTTTGTGCAGAACTCTGTGCGCTAACAAAATTTGATTGCAAGCTCATTCCACCGGCCGATGCAATGGCTAATGCTTGCAAGAACTCTCGGCGATTTAAAGACATAATATTCCTCGTATGAAAACAGGCCTGTCGGCCTGTTTTTTATGTTCCGAATTTTTATTGATTAACTGGCGAGGCAGGATCTAAAAGCAATGCCATCAGATCCTGAATCTGCTGCTCATTTAATAACTTGAAATGCGCAAAGCGCGGCATATTGCTACATGCGTTATAGGCTTTGGAGTTATTAATGCGATTCCAAGTGTAGGTAACCATTTCAGTAGAGTAGCCACGAAGTTTTCCGTAGTTCCAAAGCGTTGGCCCAATCGTGCCATAAGAAATTTCTTTCTGATCGATCTGATGGCAGTTATAACAACCACCGCCAATTGGAGTATCCGCCTTATCTGTCCAGGTTGCGCCACGACCACTCTGCGCAATCGCTTCACCTTTTTTCCAGTCGCCGATGTATTTGCCATCCGATGGCTGCTTAATACTATCCATATTCAACTTCTGGATTTTCTCGCGCATCAATTCGCCCTGCTTGCTGCCCGCAAAGACAGGATCAGAGCAAAACTTTTGGGTTTCATCTTGAGCAATGCGATCCAAACCAGCGATGCCATCAGCTCTAAAACCATCCTTCATCATCTTGTTAAATTTAGGATCATTCTTTTGCTGTGCAACCGCAGAACCTTGCATAACGACAACTGCAAATACGAGGCCAAATAAGGCTAAGAGGGATTTTATATTTTTCATGTTCATATTCTCTGTCTCTTATCCATTAACGCTTTAAACCAGGGGTTTCAACTGTGCCACCATTAGCGTTTTTGGCCATATATATAGATAAAGCAATAGTCAGATCAGAGCCGTAAATTGGAAACGGAAAACGTTGCTGACGGAAGCAGTCATTTAAACGCTGCTGCATTGTCCAAAACTGTCCACTAGATACGCGATAGGCTGGCCAATATCCCCAACCTAAAGCGGCACCCTTTTGAGTAGTGAGATTTGGTAAGTCTTGTAAACGAATACGTTTACCATCTTCTCCGTGACAGGATGCACAAGAGAAATCCATTGGACCGCCTTCAAAATAAAATGCGCGCTTACCCAGCTCATACATTTCTTTTTCTTTTGGATGATTGGCGCTTACTTTAATTTTATCGCCTTTTGATAAGGTGACGACGTAAGCAACAATCGCTTCCATGTCCTTCTTTGGCCCTTTTTGGAAGGGAGCGTCTATCATCTCTTGAGGATTGCGCCCTTGTAAAACCTGCATGCAAGTCATTAATCTAGATTCAAGATCTTGCACCTTATTGGTATCTTTAAAATAGCGTGGCAATTGCGCTGCCGCACCCTTAACTACACCTGGCCCCAAACCTAGGTCACACTTTTCAAGCGTGGCATTTTTGGGGCCTGCGGGCTTTTTCCAAAGCTCTTCACCAGCAGCCTCATATAGTTCTGAAGGATTTCCATCTGCAATCATCTCGCGATATTTTGCGATATCGTCTGTGGCACTTTGCGCATACACTGAAGATGAAATTGACAACAAAAATGTCAAGAGTCCTGAGACTAAGCCCAAGGTGAGTTTACGCTGCATTTGTTACCCTTTCAAAACCATAGAGACGGTAAAGCTGAATAGCCCTGATTAAGAAGCAGTTGCTTCATCAGTGCGCTTATCGCCTTTGCTATCAACCCAACTTACCACCACTTTGTCGCCCTTGGCGCCCTTGTACTTAAAGTTCAAGAATGGATCCTTAGAAACCGCTGGACCAAATTGACCGTTTAAAACATCTTTGCCATTTGCTTTTACATTAATAGTGCTGATGTGCCAAGCAGGAATTACTTTGCCAGCTGCATCTTTACGTTGACCAGATTCCATATCGTGCTTCATCAAAATTTTTACATCCACAATTCCACCGTTCTCAGCAGCTCTTACGCGCATTGGATCAGACATGTTTTCCTCTTGTAATCTAGTAATTTGTTAATGTTATTAGTTCGAGTGGATGACGATTAGCCACCGCAACCACCTAATGTCACTTTGACCTCTTTAACGGCCATGCTCCATTTGCCATCCGCTTTTACTAAAGCGTATACGTTGGAAGTTTGACCCATCTTGATACGAGTAGTCACAAATGGCTCTGTGCCCGCCGGAAGAAAGAATTGAGCAGCTAAGGCACTTGGGTTCTTCTCAACCAAAATAGCCATTTGCTCTGCTTTAAGAGTGGTTGTAATTCCAACAGGAACTACTGCACCATTTTCTGCAATATCTGGAGCATTCAAAGTAACGGCACTAGATTTGTCTGGACTACCAGTACCCAAGATTTTAAACACATCATCTAAACTTTTGCCTTCAAAAGCGGCTTTATTCCACTCTTGAGCTTGGGCTACGCTAATGAGACCCGCAGAAGCCATCAAGCCGAATATGGCTGAATATTTCAATAAACTGCGTCGCTGCTGATTCATAAAAACTCCTCTATTAATCTTTTACTAAGAATATATTAACTTTTACCGCTATACCTTGCTCGTAATTACTGATCTGCTGCTCATTTACCCCCAGAAAGAACCCAAGTTACCAAAGTCTTCCGATCTTCATCGGATAACTGTGACTGTGGAGGCATTGGAATAGGACCCCAAACCCCTGATCCGCCATTTTTTACCTTAGCCATCAACTTATCCAGAGCCCCGCTCTGTCCTTGGTACTTGGCAGAAATATCGGCTATAGAGGGACCCACCAGCTTTGTACTTATTGCATGACACGCAGAACAATTCTCATTTTTGAACATCGCCGCAGGACCTTTGGCAGCAGCATGTGTTTCCGCAGCATGCGCTAATCCTTCGCCTGAAGTACCTGGTAATTTAGCAAGGGGAGGTTTGGTGGAGTCCGATCCTCTAAATGGTCCATATTGACGATTCTGCTCTGCAATGTTGCCATGGGCATTTCTGGCGTATTCTGGCAATTCTGAGCCAATCTGTACAAATGCAACACAGTTAGTCATGCAAGCGTTACCGTTCACGTCAGGCTTGCCTTTAGAGTTCCATAAACCATGCTTCAAAGTCATGCCATTTCGATTTGGCATCTTCTTCTGCACTTCGGCAATATTGGAATTGCTTAGAACATAATCGTCTGGCACTACCTCGGCCATACTAAGGAGATAGGCAACCACTGCATAGGTATCGTCAGCAGATAGTGACCTAGGGGAATTCCAGGGCATTGCACGATAAATGTAGTCCCACAGCGAAGAAACGGTTGCCACCTTCATGATGGTTGTTCTCTGTGGTTGTTTTCTATCCGAAAGAGAAGCAACTCTTCCAGTCTTAACGTCATCTAAAGTGGTGCCACCGATGATCGGAGTAAAAATCTCATTCGATTCACCGAAGGTGCCATGACAAACGGCGCATTTTGTCTCCCAAATTTGCTGCCCCATTTCGGCTGAGCCAGATCCTTTTGGAAGCCCTTTGAAGTCTGGGCGAACATCAATATCCCATGCCTCAACTTCGGCAGGTGTCGCATCTCTACCAATACTAGGATATCGAACACTAGCATTTTGTGCGCCTGCATTAACAGCGACAAAAACTGCTACCAGCAATGTTACGGAAGTAGCAAGCTTAACCAACTTGAACATTGCTAACCTCCCCATTTACATCGACCTTCCAAGATTGAATTGCATTGTTGTGATAGATCGAACGTGTGCCACGCACATCGCGCAACATTTTGATGGAAGGCTGCACATAACCAGTTTCATCAATGGCACGAGATTGAAGAATAGATGGGGATCCATCCCACACCCAATCAATATTGAAACGGGTAATTGATTTAGTCAGAATTGGAGTCTCCAAGCGAGCTGTTCGCCAGTTGTTACCGCCATCAAAGGAGATATCTACGCGCTTAATCTTGCCACGACCAGACCATGCCATACCGCTAACGTTGTAAAAGCCTTTATCAAGTAATTGCTGACCACCAGATGGAGTGGTAATAACGGACTTACATTCCTGAATTGAAGTGTATTGACGAGCTAAGCCATCAGGCATCAAATCGTTGTAATGCACTGCTTCATCTTTTGTGGCATATGGCATGTCGCCTACTTCTAAGCGACGCAGCCATTTAACCCAGCTCACACCTTGAACGCCTGGTACTACCAAGCGCAATGGGAATCCATTTTCTGGCCGCAACATTTCACCATTCATGCCCCAAGCAACAATGGCATCGTTGATGACATCATCTAAATTAACGGTACGAGTCATACCTGAGCCGTCTCCGCCTTCGGCAAGCATAAACTTGCCCTTCTTAAAATCTGCGCCACACTCATCCAGCAATACCTTAAGTGGAACCCCAGTAAATTCACAACAAGACAACATCCCATGGGTGTACTGAACCGTAGGAACGGCGACATTACCCCACTCCAAACCAGTATTAGCGCCACATTCGATAAAGTGAATTCGAGATACGGAGGGTAAACGCATTAAATCGTTCATTGTGAATACCCTGTTGTGCTTTACTAAACCATTGACCATCAAACGATGCATTTCAGGATCAATGTTGTACCAACCTTGATGTTGCCTTTCAAAATGCAAACCGTTAGGAGTGATAATTCCAAATAGGCCTTGCAAGGGTGTGAATGCAACCGATGCAGCAGACACCCTTGTTAATCCAGGCGACTCCCTTCGAATTAAGTTAGCTTCATAAATAGAGGGTGTGCCATAAGGCATGGTGGCGACATTCTTACCCAACGTGGTTTGCCACACCTGCTTCTCTAAAATTGCAGGATCCCCTAGGGTGGAGGCATGAGCACCCATTGCAGAACTCAGGCCTACTGCACCCCCTACGGTGGCCATGAAGCCTTTACGTAAAAATCCGCGACGAGTCTCATCAAGTCCATTGGTATTGATATCTTCTATCAACTTTTGAGAGATGAAGTGCTCAGGTGCTTTTACCAAGCGTGCTCTACCCCAAGGCTTTTCTAAGTTAGAAATATCCTCTTCACTTAATTCAATTTGCTTCTTCGTCATTTGACCTCTACTTTGAAAGTGAATATCAGCAACAATTAATGAATCTCTTCGGCCATCTTGGCACATACTGTCTGACACATTTCCACAGTCGCGCCATCCGCAATAGAGTAATAAACCGTTACACCCTCTTTACGTCTCAATAAAATTCCAGCCTTGTGCAGCGCCAACAGATGCCTTGAAACATTTGCCTGACTAGATCCACACAGCGCTACAACTTCCGTTACGGATTTTTCCCCGCTACAAACCGCATACATGATGCGCAAGCGGGATGGCTCTGACAGAACATTGAAATAGGCAGCCACCTTAGAAAACACCTTTTCCATCTGTTTTGGGGTTAAATTCCTCGTTGCCTTTTGAGCCTTAGATTTCATGAAGCCGTTAATCCTATGAATATATGCGTATGGATGCATATTTAACGATGATCTGGGGCACTTAAAAATAGTGAGATACCCTAAGGTAATCTGACAATACAATTGCAAAATGGATACAGATGCAATCCTTCTATCTTTAAAGCTCGCTATATGGACTTTGGCGCTTATCATCCCTTTTGGGATTTGGGCTGCCCATACCCTCATTCGACTCAATCAAAGCAGACCTTGGATTGAAGCTACCCTAGCTTTACCTCTTGTACTTCCACCTACAGTACTTGGCTACTATTTGTTGGTAGGCCTCGGAGGAAAGACTTTTCTTGGCATTCCATTGGTATTTTCATTTACTGGCATTCTGATTGCCTCTCTTATTGTGAATATCCCCTTTGCTATACAGCCGATCCAAAGAGCATTTGAGTCCATCAATCCAGAAATTCGGGAAGCAGCCCAAGTGAGCGGGCTATCTAACTGGCAAATCTTTCTCTTAATTGAATTGCCTTTGGCTTGGCGCGGCATTACCAGCGCTGCTGTACTTACCTTTGCGCATACTTTAGGCGAGTTTGGGGTTGTGCTGATGGTTGGTGGTGCCATTCCCGGAGAAACCAAAACAGTATCGATTTCGATCTACGACAAGGTACAAAGCTTTGATACCTCTGGAGCTGGCGCTCTATCACTAATCCTCTTAGGAGTTTCTCTACTAGCAATAGCACTTTCTTACGGCGTTTTTGGAAGACGCCCATCCCACCAAATCAGAGGGAGAGGTTAATGCTGAAAATTAACCTTTGGCAAATCCTCCCAAATCCATTGCAGATTAATCTGGAATGTGCTCCTGGAGAGTTGCATGCCCTCGTTGGACCATCGGGCAGTGGCAAAACTACCGTTTTGCGAACGATTGCCGGTTTAAGTGATGCAAAGATTGGAAAGATTGAGTGCGACAGTGAGCTATGGTTTGAGGCGGATGAATTTTCTGGTAAGACTAGGAGCCTCACCCCAGCCAAGCGCTCGTGTGGATTCTTATTTCAGCAATATGCCCTCTTTCCCCACCTTACAGCACTAGAAAATGCCTGCATTCCATTGCAAAATTCTGGGCTAAATGCGACCGAACGCAAAGCAATCGGTCAAGAATGGTTGGCACGCATGGAAATTGGCGAACTTGCTGGCCGACTTCCTCATCAACTATCGGGCGGACAACAACAACGCGTTGCTCTTGCAAGAGCATTGGCAAGACAACCAAAAATCCTATTGTTAGATGAGCCATTTTCCGCAATTGATGCCCCAACGCGTCAGAGCCTATATAAAACATTGGCAGATATACGCAAAGATTTAAATATTCCTATATTGTTGGTGACCCATGACTTACGTGAAGCCGACTTGTTAGCTGATCGAATCACCGTCATCGATCAAGGGGTTGGCTTGCAGACAGCCACTCCTCAAGTCTTATTTCAGAAACCTAGAAACTCACGAGTGGCTGAGCTTGTTGGAATAAGTAATATGTTTCATGGAGTTTTTAATGAAGGAAGTCTTACCTGGGATGGCTGCAAAAAAATATTTATCGTAGCCGATAAAGGCAAGATACCCCCAAATACGCAAGTAGCCTGGGTGATTCCGCAAAGCGGGTTGAGCGTTCACAACAATTTATATGGAACAAGCGTTCCTGCATATGTTGAAAAAATCAGTAGTCTTGGGCAAATCGCAGTTATTCAATTTCAAGTTGAGGATAGCACCCACATAATTGAATGGGAAGCTTCTGTAGCAGAGATAAGGCGCCTGAATATTGCGGTTGGTAGCCAAATGCATATTGAGCTTGATGGCAATCAAATTCACATCATGCCACTACGCTCTATTAACGATCCCCGTCGTTTCATAGGTCACTAAAGTGACATT
>CANBYN010000043.1 GCA_947373615.1 Burkholderiaceae bacterium
TTTTGAGTAGACTGCCTCAATCTCTACGAATTCAATTTTTTGATTGGGAAGTTCGGGGAGAAAAACTTTGCTAACCAAGAAATGCTTTTGTTTTGCAATTGGTTGGACTGCCGTCCATTTGCTCAGTAATAATTTTTTGGGGCTTAATAGGTTCATAAATAATTCTAAAGAATTTGAGTTTTTCTTAGAGCGCCGCACATTGAAACTCTTGCCCATTGTTTAAGAGTAAACCAGAAGAGGGCGTAAAAACAGATGCTGATTTCTCAATCTGAGCCGGGCATTTTTGATCAAAGTAACTTTGATTACCTAGGCTACCGCAATAATCTAATTTGACTCCTTTAAACTCCATTTGAGCCTTTCGAAGCAACATCGAAATCTTGGTTTCGACACCCGAATTACAGCTCCAAGTGGTATAGGTCTCACGCTCACAGGAACAAAGCCCTATCAGGACAAAGATATAGACCATGAATCGTAGTGAGGGGTAATTTCTCGGGGTCGACATAGTTTAAGAATAGCGAAGTTTTGGAAATTCTGCCTAAGAATGAACTTTGGTATTAACATCTACAGCAGATTGTTCTATAAACAACGAATAGGCTTCAATATCAAAAATTATTTAAGGAGACGCTGTGGATACAAATCGGAGAGACGCGCTTAAGTTGGGGGCATCGGCTGCTATGAGTGGCATGTTTATTTCTAGTGCTATTGCTGCACCAGGAGATCGTCAGCCTATTGTGGTTGAGCCAATGACAGGAAAGGCAGGCATGCGCATAGCCAATTATTTGCCTCAGATGGGCGCTACATCTAGACTGGGTCTAGTTACTAATGATGGCATGGTAATCGATATCCCTGCTGAAGCAGCGCGTCAAAAGATTCAGCTGTCGTTTGACCCTGCATCAATGATTTCACTTGCCGCCTCTGGAAATCGTGGTTTAGTGGAGTTGGCTACTATTTTTAAAAACCGTTCTTCACATTTGTTGAATGTGAATCAGGTGATTTTGATATCCCCAATTCCTAAGCCGCAGAGCAATATCTATTGTGTAGGCTGGAACTATTTGGATCATTTTGAAGAGGGTTTGAAGCACCGTGCGGATACCGCAGTAAAAGAATATCCAAAAGTACCCGTACTGTTTACTAAGGGTACGCAAACCATGAATGGCCCTTTTGACAATATCCCTTATGACGGCAGCTATTCCACCATGATTGACTGGGAGGCAGAGCTTGCAGTTGTCATCGGCAAAAAAGGAAAAAATATTTCCGAAGAGAATGCCATGGATTATGTATTTGGTTACTCTGCTTATAACGACACTACTGCACGTGATGTGCAGCAAAAACGTCACTCTGGACAATGGTTCAAAGGCAAGAGTTTGGATGGACATGGCCCAATGGGTCCTTGGATTGTGACAGCAGGCGGTGTCAATTTAGATGACACCAGAATTATTTGTCGCGTCAATGGTGTTGAAAAACAAAATGCTAGTTATAAGCAGATGTACTTCAAGATTCCAGTCATCATTTCTGAGCTTTCTCGTAGTCTTACCTTGCTACCGGGTGACATTATTGCCACCGGCACACCTTCAGGAGTTGGCGCAGGAAGAACGCCTCAAGAGTTTATGAAGCCAGGTGACGTGATGGAAACTGAGATCACTGGTGTTGGCATTATTCGCAATAAGATTACCTAAGAAGACCGCAGTAAAAGCATTTAGAACAACGGTAAGGATTTAGAGAACCCAGAAATGATGGGTTCCATCCTTGCCTAGTTGTTCAACCAAACCAAATTCCCAATCTAGATAGGCCTGCATTGCTGCCGGATCAATGCCGGTACCCTCATAAGGACGCTTATAGCGATCAAGTGGAGGAGAGGCTAAATGACTTGCCCCTTTTTCAATTTCCAGCCCTGCACTTATCCAAGCTGCATTTCCACCTTCTAATACCAAAACTTCAGCCTTTACTAACGCCTGGAAATCCTGTGCAACAAATAGACTCAATTGAGCAGGATTGCTTGTGAGTACGTAGCGATCTACTTTAGGTATTTTTTTAATGGCTTCGGCAAGCTGTGAGCGTAATGCATACCAACTGCCGGGAATGTGGCTCTTAATGTAATTGGCGTGTGTACTAAAATCTACTGCAATCGTATTGCTATCGGTCTTAAGCCAATTGGATACAGTTATGGCATCCACTGCTTTAACAGTGGGAAGATATGGCAAAGGTGCTATCCAACCCCCTTTTTCAGTTAGATCTGCTGAATTGATGTTATCTAATACGTAGACATCCCAACCCATCTGAGCTAACCAAGAGGCGGGCATATTGGCGCGAACACCACCACCATTGGAATCCACCAATACTATGCGTGCACCGCGAACAGGGGCAACCATTTCGGTTTCCTGTACAAGTTGACCGCCTGGGGTGGAGCGAAATCCAGGAAGATGACCTGCTTCATATTCTTCTGGTGTGCGGGTGTCAAAAAAGTAGGTAGTGAATACTGCTTGAGATTTCCAGTTTTGCACTTCAGTCAGGCTAGTGCGTTTGACTCCAGCCCTATCCGCAACACTTCGCGCCCGAAGCGCTGCTTCTATGCGCGTACCATCGCTGACTTCATTGAACTTTCTACTCTGACCTTTATCAAGTTCTTGGTCTGCTAATGTCCAGCCAATCGTGCCGTTACGTAAGGCATTCACTTCATTAGGGATGCCTGCATTAATGAGGGACTGGGTGCCAATAATGCTGCGGGTTCTTCCAGCGCAGTTCACAATAACTTTGGTCTTTGGGTCGGGCGCTAATTCCGGTATTCGGAGTACTAGTTCAGCGCCTGGTACGCTAATACCAGTTGGAATACTCATGGTGTTGTATTCATCAAATCGGCGCACATCCACTACAACGATATTTTCCTTTTTATCGATTAACTGTTTTACCTCTTGAGCCGACAGTGAGGGCGTGTGACGTTTTGATTCGACTAGTTCGCCAAAAGATTTGCTGGGCACATTCACATCTTTAAAAACTTCTCCACCTGCCGCTTTCCATGCCTTTACTCCGCCCGCAAAAATAGAGACATCGCTGTAGCCAATTGCAGTAAGGCGTTGAGCTGCTAACTCAGCAAATCCCTCGCCATCGTCAAGAGTTACGATAGCTACATTTTTATTGGGAAGCTTTCCAAGGGCATCAACTTCAATGCGAGAAAGAGGGAGGTTAGCGGCAAATAAAGGATGTTCGCGTGCATGCGGATCTTCTTCACGAACATCTAAAAATGCAATCTCTTCCTTATTTAGAAGTTTATTTCGTACAAAAGAATAGTTTTTAGTTTGAATGCTCATCAAGTCTCTTATGTATTTTGAATTAGTCTAATTTTGCACCAGATTTTTTAACGACTTCACGCCAGCGCACCACTTCTTGATTGATGAAGTTTGCTAGTTCCGCTCTGGACATTTTGGGAACAGAGGCCCCCATGGCAGCCCAGCGTTCTTTGATTTCTGGTGAGGCGAGGGCAAGTTGCGTTTCAGCACTCATTTTTTCGACTATATCGCTGGGGGTGCCTTTAATGGCCCAAAGCGCATACCAGCTAGACACTACAAAATTAGAGATTCCCAATTCTTGAGCGGTTGGGACGTTTGGAAAAGCCTCGCTGCGCTTTGTACTTGCTACTGCAACAGCAATTAGCTGACCATTTTTAATAAATGGAGCTGCGCCAGCCAAAGTGTCAAACATCATATCCACTTGACCAGCAACCACATCTTGAAGTGCTGGACCAGTCCCCCGATAGGGGATGTGGGTAATGAAAAGTTTATTTTGAATCTTAAAAAGCTCTCCCGTTAAATGTTGTGAAGTGCCATTACCTGTTGATGCGTAGTTATATTTCCCTGGGTGCTTCCGAATTTCTTCAATGATGGATTTCAAATCATTCTTAGGAAATTTATGGGGGTTGACGACGATGACATGAGGAACACTGCCAATGATGGCAATTGGTTCGAAATCTTTTGTGATGTCATAGGAAAGATTGGTGTACATGCTTGGGGCAATTGAGTGGTGCACTGCACCAAGAAGCCAGGTATAGCCATCTGGCGCCATTTTTGCTGCAACTGCAGCACCTAGCGTTCCTCCTGCACCCCCACGGTTATCTACGATGATGTTGTCATTCAATTGAACGGAAAGCTGCCTCGCTAAAGGGCGACCAAACGCATCGACAGCGCCTCCTGGAGGAAAGGGATTGATGAAGGTGATGGGTTTATTGGGGGCGGGCCAGGTTGGGTTTTGGGCCAGCGCCAAGATAGAGTAGAGACTTGTAGCCAGTATTAGCAGGATATTTTTGAGCATTTTGAGTATTTCCAGTACGTTTTTTTGCATAATTTCATTTTGGCTGATCTTATAAATATAGGAGTTATCCCTTATTTAAAGGGCAATTTATGATGGTTTTTATGGGGATATACTGACTTGGCTGTTGGTATGAATATTTATTTGAATAATAGGAGACAAGATGTCACAACACGATACATTATTGACTGCATTTGAAACATACAAAGCCGAAAACGAAAAATTTATTGAAAAAGGCATTAAGGCATCTGCTGCGCGCGCACGTAAAGCATTGCAAGAAATTGCTGGTGCGTGCAAAGAGCGTCGTAAAGAAATTACTGCTACAAAAGAGGCAATGGAAGCGAAGAAGTAATTCAATCGCCAAACCGATAGATAAGTCTAGCTTGGAAAAGCTAGACTTTTTTATTTGTACTCACCGCTTCTATATCTCTACTCCAAAGAGAGTTAGTTTCATTGCTTTACTTCGAATAGGAACGAGTGCTTGATATTCGCTACTATTTACCCAAGCATGTGCGTCTGCAACTGTGGAAAATTCCAATTCAACAAATGTACCAAAGGAATTGCACGATAATTCATTCCAAAAAATATCAGTTACGCTGCCGCGATTCTGAATGCTCCCCTTATACAACTCAACAGTTGCGCCTACTTGGCTGCGGTATTGTTCAAATGCATTTTGATTGGTTAATTCAAATAGTCCGATAACTTTGACTGTCATATGTCCTCGCGGTGATGGGCCTAAATAGGAAGTGTATCTCCGTTATAGTTAGGACATGATTAAGGCAGAATTTATTCATCTGTTAATACAGGAGGGCTATCCAGAGCCCGTTGAAGTTCAGCAGCCTCCCAATGGCCGCTTAGATGAACACACCCATCCATTTGAGGTTAAAGCCCTAGTCATTGAGGGCAGCATTGATTTGATCATCAATGGACATAGTGAAACCTTCATGCCTGGAGAAATCTTTGAGTTAGATTTTGAAGAATTACATGCAGAAAGTTATGGGCCTCAGGGAGTTAAGTACTTGGTCTCAAGATTGCATAGCTAATTGGTTAAAAAGCTAATTTAGGAAAAATCTGAAAATCGGATGTATTGGCTTGGGCATTCAGATGGAAAATGACTGGTTTGCTTTCACAGGCGTTTTCAAAATCAAAAAAACATTTAAGCGGAGACTGCTAAAAGCTTATCTTGGCGTTTACTCATCATGCCAATGACACGAGCGCCTAAGAAGTGATGTTGATCAAAAATATCCAGTACTGTTTTAACGCAATCAGGACTACAAGAAACCAGTAACCCACCACTAGTTTGGGGATCAGTCAATAAAGCGCGTTGAGCTGGTGTAAAACTTTTAGGAATGTCAACTTCATTGCCGTAACTGAGCCAGTTGCGATCGGAGGCTCCAGTAATAATGCCGTCTTCAGCAAAGGTCTGGACATTAGAGAGAAGAGGGACCTGACTCCAGTCGATATGAGCAGTGCATTGCGACCCTTTGGCCAATTCCAGAGTGTGACCTGCTAAGCCAAATCCAGTCACATCGGTTAATGCATGAACTCCAGCTAATTTCGCTAAATCAGGGCCGGCAGAATTTAACTTAGTTGTAGTAGAGACCATCTCTCGATACTCATCAGGACCTAAGAGATCTTTTTTCAAGGCCGCCGACAAAATGCCAACACCCAAAGGCTTTCCTAAGATGAGAACATCTCCGGCCTGAGCGCTTGCATTGCTTTTAACTCGCTTGGGATCGACGATGCCAATAGCGACTAAGCCATAAATTGGTTCAACTGAATCAATTGTATGACCGCCAGCAATTGGAATGCCAGCGCTACGGCATGCTTCAGAGCCACCTTCAAGAATTTTCGCAATAGTCTCATTGGATAAGACCTTGATTGGCATACCAACCAAAGCAAGAGCAAACAAAGGTGTGCCACCCATTGCATAGATATCGCTGATGGCATTCGTTGCTGCAATTTTTCCAAAGTCAAAAGGATCGTCTACGATCGGCATGAAAAAATCTGTAGTTGCTACGATGGCTTGCGATTCATTAATTTGATAGACTGCTGCATCATCAGAGGTTTCAATGCCAATCAGCAATTCTTTAGGAAAAGGTAGTTGCGGAACGTTCTTGAGGATTTCTGAAAGAACCCCAGGTGCAATCTTGCAGCCACAGCCTCCTCCATGTGAGAGAGAGGTAAGACGGGGTTCAATCTTAGTATTTGATGTATTCATATTTCTAAGGTATCAGATGTGTGGAAAAATCATAATGACTTATAGCGTAGAAGAGCCTCTATCTTGCCCTTAACTTCCTCACTGTCGACATTTTCAATGGCGCCAATCCAAATACCTTCTACTTTGCCATTTTTTCCAATAAGAAAGGTGGTGGGGAGGCCTCTAGCCTTCCAGGATTGATAAGTGATGCTATTACGATCCAAGAGAATCTCAATTGCATTTTCTGGCAATCCATTTCCTTTCAGAAACTGCATAATACGAGGCTTCATTTCCGCTAGATTAACTGCCAAAACAACTAATCCTTTCGATTTGTAGTTTTCTTGGAGTTGAATCAGTTCGGTAAATTCTTCGCGACAAGGCTCACACCAGCTTGCCCAGAAGTTCACTACAACAACCTTGTCTTTATAGCTACCAATATCTATAGAGGCACCCGCTAAGTTTTTTAGGTGTAAGGGAGGGGTTTGCGTAAGTCCAAACTTAGATGCAGATTGCCACTGTGCGAATGAGGTATTTGAAAAACACGCAAGAAAAGAAAAAGCCAGTGCTAGAACACTCTCTCTGGCTGAATTTTTCATGCGCGTCTTAATCAATCTACTAAATTATTCTTTACCCAATACGTCGGCTAGTAATTTTGTATTTGAAATTATCAGGATCGAGTGAATCAAAACGACCTTCGGCATTTTCTGCCTGTGGGTACATTAAGAATGGAATATCTCCTTTGCTGCCGAGTTTAGAGCCAGGAAGAGCGATGTCATGATCATAGTTATAGGCCATCCAGTTCATTTCCCAGTTACCAAATAGGTAGTCACGAATTGCCAAAACCTTAGGATCGGTTACCGCAAGGCCGCCAGTCTCTTCAAGAATCACTTTACGTACGTCTGCCGGATCAACTGGTACCCAACCAAATCCACTGGCATAGAACTCAGCACGGCAGTGCTGAGCTTTGGTGATGTCGCCAGCTTTTCCTAGGCTTTTATAACCACGTGCAGAGTCGGCAATGCGAATGCCATAGACATCGCGCGCTGGAAGACCGACTGAGCGAGCTAATGCCACAAATACTGCATTGATATCGGCACATTTGCCGCCGAGGTTGTTAGTTTCGAGCATCAGCTTCACATCGCCTTGTCCGCAACCTCGGGTTTTAGGATCACGATGAGTGTTATCAACTACCCAGTTATAAATTGCTTTTGCTTTATCGATATCGCTAGCATTAGCTGGAAGCTTTGCAAGCGCCTCTTGAGACTTTGCTTTTACAATGCCATCGGTAGGAAGATATTTTGTAGGACGCGTCCAGTAGCGCCGCTCTTCCTTAGAAAGTTTTAACGCTGGATTTGGAGTGGCAAGTTCTAAATTTCGATTTCTGGTGCTAACCAAAATGGATACTTTGACGCTATGGGTAGTTGCTGCACTATCCCATTTAGTCCAAAGCATGCGAGCTTGTTTATTTGGAGTTTCATAGATTTGGTTTGCTGCTTTAGGATCGCTTGCCTCCGGTCTGATGGCAAGTGTACGAAAATAATCAGTATCCAGAACCAATGGCAACGGAACCCAGCTTTGCGCTAAACCCTTAGGCGACTCTAAATTCACTTCAGTCACAATTTCGTAAGTGGTCCACTCAGGGGAGGATTGAGCAAAAGCGGCTGAAATTGGATTAAAGACTGGAAGTGCTAAAGCACCAGCAATCGTTTTAATGGCGGCGCGGCGGGAGGTAAGCATATTGTTTTCGTTGATTTTGTTGTATGGGAAAAAATTCTAATGTTTGTTAGGATATTTTAGCGAAATACCTAGCGGCTGAAATGCCTTTTCGGCGGACTGCTACGCTTTGCGGATGCAGGTTTAGGTGATGTTCCCCCTGAGCCAGCAGGCCGAGGTTTTCTGGATTGCTGATGCTGCTGGCTGCGCAGTTGAATTGGCTGAGCAACTGCATTAGGATCAGGTTCAAATCCAGTAATGACTTCTTGTGGCAGTTTTTGCTTAATAAGTTTTTCAATATCTTTAAGCATTTGATGTTCATCAATACACACTAAAGATACTGCTACACCATTAGAGCCTGCGCGACCTGTACGTCCGATTCGATGTACATAGTCTTCTGAGACATTCGGTAAGTCATAGTTCACTACATGCGGCAATTGATCAATGTCGATCCCACGCGCAGCAATGTCAGTGGCTACTAAAACAGTTAATTTCCCGGCCTTAAAATCCGCCAATGCTTTAGTGCGAGCAGACTGACTTTTATTGCCATGAATAGCCATACTGGTAATGCCATCCTTTTTTAATAGGGTAACAAGTTTGTTGGCGCCATGCTTAGTGCGTGTAAAGACAAGGACTTGTTTCCAGTTATTATTTTTAATCAGGTGTGACAATAAGGGATGTTTATTGGTCCTATCAACCGGGTGGATCAGTTGTTCAATTGCCTCATTGGCACTGTTACTACGTGCTACTTCAATCAATTCTGGTGAATTTAGCAGACCATCTGCTAATGCTTTAATCTCAGTTGAGAAGGTTGCGGAGAACAACAGGTTCTGGCGCTTCTTGGGTAATACAGCCAAGATCTTTTTAATGTCCCGCAAGAATCCCATGTCAAGCATGCGATCGGCTTCATCTAATACTAAGATTTCAATATCGTTTAGTGAGACACATTTTTGTGACATCAAATCCAGTAGACGTCCTGGGGTGGCAACCAAAATATCAAGACCGCTGGCAATCGCTTTAATTTGTGGATTAGCGCCAACGCCACCAAAGATAACCGTGGACTTTAATGAGGTGTGCTTACCATAAGTCACAACAGACTCTTGAACTTGAGCAGCTAATTCGCGGGTGGGTGTCAAAATTAAAACACGTAGTAATCGTTTCCCACTGCTTACTTTTGCTGTGGTGATTAGGCGCTGCAATATCGGTAACGTAAAACCAGCAGTTTTACCTGTCCCAGTTTGTGCAGCCGCTAAAAGATCACCGCCTTTAAGAACGGCTGGAATTGATTTTGCTTGAATGGGGGTAGGGCTGGTATAGCCTTCTTCTGCAATAGCGCGAAGAATGGGTTCTGATAAACCAAGATCTGTAAATAACATAGGGGCCAATAAAGTATTGACCCGTATTCAATTAAACGACTATCCCGGTCAATGGGGTGGGCTGCCACGCTGGAGCGTTTGCAGTAAGACCTTCTATTTTAAGTCAATCACCCAAAACTAAGTTATTTGTCTTATTAAGCTTGTTTCCAAAGATTTGGTACTACTGTATTGACATAACCTGATATGAATGATTTTTCAACGCCCGAGATGGGGTCAAATACTGAGCGTTGAATTCTGCCGATGTTGCCGCCATATACATGAATGCTGATAGAAGTTTTGTCCTTGAGGTGGTTTTCTACGACATGAATATCGTGTGTATTAGGTGAAACCGTATCAACATGACCCTGGGGGCAGATAGATGATTTGCCTGCTTTAAATCCACCTTCAGCTTGGCGATAGTAAGGAGTGCCTTTTTCTTCGCCACGCAGTTGACCTACCATTCCCCAGACAGTGTGATTGTGAACGGGTGTCTTTTGTCCTGGCCCCCACACAAAACTTACAACAGAAAAACGATCTAGCGGATCTGCGTAGAGTAGAAATTGCTGGTAATACTGAG
>CANBYN010000044.1 GCA_947373615.1 Burkholderiaceae bacterium
ATATCCTTTATGCAGTTTCGTCGTATGGCACTCAGCACACTGTAATGCCCAATTTTGATAGATTCCAGTCCAATGCAATGGATCAGTATGGTCAATCTTTTGATTCGGGTATAAATGAAACCAACGTTGACCACCTTCACTTTTAGGACGAGCATCCCAGGCAATTGGGAGCGCTTGATAACGTCCATCGGGAAACGCAATTAAATACTGTTGCAGCGGATAAACGCCAAAGGTATAGCTAATCTCATAGTCGGTTAATTTGCCATCGGGACCATCAGTACGTACCATGAATTGGTCGTTACGTTTAAAGAATGTGGACTCGATGCCCTTAAATTTAAATTGGGCATTGGCAAAGTCACCTAGAACTGAAGAGGAATTGGCCGCTTGCATGGCTAGTTGATGGTGTGATCCTGACCATGCTTTGAACTCTGGTTCATGACAGGATTTACAAGCTTGAGCTCCAACATAGTTACCAGGCTTTAGTGATGCCTCCTTAAAGTATGGTGGCATTTTTGAGGCCAAAGAAAAAAGAATGCCAGCAACAATGACCACCATAATTGCTAGCCCAATGAACATCATGCGCCTAGAAAAAAAATGGGATTTTTCCTGAGTAATTAGGCGATGAACTTTTGTTTTCTTTGACATGTTAGGTACGCGATTGATACCCATTATCCATATAGAAGATGAGGGAGCTTAAATTCGCTTTTAGATCACACTACTTAACCAGTGATATGTTATGCGAAATACTAAATTGAATTATTCAGAGGGGCTTGCTCTGCATGACTTAATAACACAACATGCAGGCCAAGCACTTGCGTGCAAGACCTGCAGCCTATACCCATCAACACCTCAATCAGCTTTTGCCTTTTCAGTCATCGCTGCTTGTAATCTCTTAATATCTTCTGGAGAGAGTTGCGCTTGAAAGCCGAATTAAAGATTTGCTGGAGTAAATATTAAGATTTGATCAAAAATTATTTATGACGGAATAATGACAAGGGAGTAATTCAAACCCTAGGCAGGCTTGATTCTAGCCCTTGCTTCGATTCGGAATAATCTTCGCAACATCTTCAAATCATTGATTTTGATGACCTAATCTCATCAAAATTGACTATAAATTCAATAAGTTTATGCTTAGCAAATCTACTACTAATTGTAGTATTATTCTACTCCAGGCAATTAAGGAAAATCTTCATTGGACTATTCCAATAATACATATATGTTACGCAAGTTTAGTCAATCTGTTTTTAATGAAAAATAATATTCACTGTAAATTTATCTTACTTGCAAAAACTCCAAATTTAATTTTGATCGAGGATTTAGCGTCTGACGGATATATATCTGTAGCCTACGATGCTGAGAACGTTATAGCGACACTCAAACCTGATGAAAGCCAGCGGGTATTTTATATTGACACTTGCGGCAAGACCGGTGAGCTAAGGCATGACGGACAAGGGCTATTTAAGGGATACACAGCTGACTTCTCTACTATTGAAATTTTTAGGGAGGCTCAAAAATTTGCTGAAACCGATATTACATTTTTATTAAACAAGATTATCAAACCAAAACCTGAGAATAACTAACAAACTGGTTCGTCGATTTGCATGGAATAGTTAAATCGGAATTGGAAGTAATTAAATATTTTTAAAAGCTTAAAATCTTTGTCTAGAACCTATCCAACACCTGCTCAAATCCATGCACTAAGATCATCTGCTGGGCTAACGCAAAAACAAACCGGTGAATTGCTCCACACAAGTGGTTCTCAATTCCAGCGCTGGGAGGTTGGGAATGCCAAAATGAACCCTGCAATTTTTGAATTATTTCGGATCAAAATTGATCTCCTAATGAAGTCAAGCAAAGATTAATACTCGCTTTTCCGGTAAGCCATATAACACCATAAGCACCTAAAACCAACAACTAGTCCGTTACTTATTTAACCGTTAAACGCCAAAGCGAAGTGACTTCAGCAGAGCGGGCAGCATACAGCGCATCTTCTTTATCAAATGCCTTTTGATGTGTGGGTCGGGTATCTAAGCGATTAATTACTTTTAATCCAGCTTGCTCAATCCAATCAAGCAACTCATTTCTGGTTCGCAAGCCTAAATGCTCAGCTAAGTCTGAGAGGATGAGCCAACCCTCACCATTAGGCAGGAGATGATTTTTGAGATCACCAAGAAAACCTTTCAACATCTGACTGTTTGGATCGTAAATTGAATGCTCTAAAGAAGAACTAGGTCTCGCTGGCAGCCAGGGCGGATTGCAAACGATGAGAGTTGCTTTGTCTTTCGGAAAGAGATTGGTTTTCTCAATTGCAATTTGGTCTCTTAATCCTAACTGATTGACATTATCTTGAGCACAAGCTATGGCTCGGTCATCCATGTCAGTTGCTACAATCTTCTGAATATTTCGCAAGGCTAAAACAACAGCCAAAACTCCAGTGCCGACACCAATATCAAAGGCAATAGAGTTTTGCATTAAGGATTCTGGTAGCGGAGCTTTCAGGGCTAGCTCGATATATTCGGCACGGACGGGCGAGAAGACACCATAGTGCGGATAAATACGAACCTCTTCATCGTCCCTCGTCAGTACTTGAACCCCAGTTTTGCGCCATTCGTGTGCGCTAATGACACCGAGCAACTCACGCAATGAAATGACATAGGAATTTTCCTGCCTTCCATAAGCCTCAAGGCAGGCCAGTGCAACATTTGGCGCCCGTCTCAATGAAATAGTATGGTCTGCATTTACTTGGATAAGGATCATCCCCAAAATGCGGGCTCGTTGTGATTGAGTAAGGCGATGCAAATTAAAAGTGTCTAAAGAGCTCTTGATTTTCTCTTTAGCAACTCTACCCACTCTGGCTGATTTCTTGGCAGGCCTATCCACCCTCCTCGCCAATGCTTGGAGAAGTTGTTTTGCATTCTGGTAATCGCCCTGATAAAGCATTGCCGTACCTGCGCATGCCAATCGATAAGCCATATCAGCTGTTAATGTATCGTCAACTATCTGGATTTTTTTGTGAGGTGCTATTCCATTTTCTGAATGCCACTTGGCAGAAACGGGTTGACCACCCTCATCCCATTGAATCATTCAGAAATCACAAAACGATTGTTCTGATAATCGTCAATTGCTTGCTCAATTTCGGCACGCGTATTCATTACAAAAGGACCGTACTGCACGATAGGCTCATGCAGAGGTAAGGCTGCTAGAACGATGAATTGGGCACCCGCCTTGCCTGATTTGGCCTTTAAGCGATCTCCATCACCCAAAACGATAGCCGCCTGTCTTGGTACCGCCCTCATTGGTCCACCAATCTCCAAATCACCTTCATAAACATAGATGAAGGCATTGAGATCCTTAGAAATGCGATGCTCAAATTCAGCATTGGGAGGCAAATGCACATCTAAAAATAAAGGCGCAGTAGTAATCCCTTGAATTGGACCTTGAATCTCATTGCCCTCATGTTCATAGATGCCAGCAACTACTTTGACCGAACCGCCATTAGTTAAAGACCTTTTGGGAATATCTTCCACCTGAATATCTTTATACCCTGCCGGCTTCATCTTTTCTTTGGCAGGTAAATTTATCCAAAGTTGAAAGCCGCGCATTGCGCCACTGACTTGTTGTGGCATTTCTGAATGAATAATGCCACGTCCTGCCGTCATCCATTGCACGCCACCTGTCTTTAGATGACCTTGATTGCCCAAATGATCCTCATGCAGCATGTGACCCTCCAGCATGTAGGTCACTGTCTCAAAACCTCGATGAGGATGTGCTGGAAAACCAGCAACATAGTCATTGGGATCGTTTGAAGAAAATTCATCAAGCATCAAGAATGGGTCTAACCTTACTTGATTTTGACCCCCAAGACTGCGACGTAATTTCACACCCGCACCATCAGAAGTGGCGATACCCGGAATAATAGTTTGAATGTTGCGAATCATATTATTAATTAATTGGCCGCTTAAGCCGGAGGATGATCTTCTGGATTAACGTCTAAAGCAATTAAGAAACGAGACACCATATTGTAAGCAGCAATTACCGTTACCAACTCAACAGTATCTGTGTTGCCTAATGATTTTTGCAAACGCACCATCAATTCAGGATCAACCTTGATATTGCGCGTCATCTGGAAAGTTAAATTGGCAGCGTCATTTTCCACTTGAGAAAATAAATTTCCAGGAAAAGTGGATTGCCCAATCAGACGCAAGCCCTGCACTTGCTCTTCAGTACCCCCAGCCTTCTTAAAAGGTGGCGCGTGGTGAAAGAACTCATATTCAGCACCGTTCAGAACTGCAACCCCACACATAGCAAGCTCCCGAAGCTTAGGATCCAAGGAAAGATTATTGCGAATCTCACCAATGAAGTGATTCCACCCTTTTGCAATCGGAACGCTATGCAATAGCATACGGTCTAAATTAATAAACTGACCACCACGACGTTGACGAATAGCAGCAACAAGCTCAGCCGGTTCCGCAAGATCCATTGGTTGATAAGGGATTAAACGTTCAGACATAAATTCTTTCTATTGACCAGTTTCTTTGATGTTGTTCTCAATCACAAACTTACCCCAAACGGCAATTTGTTTACCAATGAATTCACGTAGTGTTTCAGTTGAGCCTCCAACAATGTCAATTCCTTGAGCTTTGAACTTCTCAGCCACTGCAGGCGTCTTCAAAGCCTTATTCAATGATTTATTCATAGCATCTACTACTGCAGGTGGAGTTTTACCTGGCGCCAATACTGCCCACCAAGCTGGCGCACTAAAGCCCGGAAAGCCGCTTTCGGAAATCGTTGGCACATTAGGCAATGCTGTAGATCTCTTAGCAGTAGTAATCACTAAAGGAATCACGCCGCCACTATCAATGTGAGGTTTTACCAAGAACTCTGACCCTATCGCCAATTCAACTTGACCCCCTAAAACATCCTGCATCAAAGGTCCGCCGCCACGATAAGGAATATGATTCCAATCAAACCCCGCTTGTTTGGCCAAACGCGCCATTGCTAAATGGCCTAGACTTCCAATCCCGATGGAGCCATAACTAAATTGTTTACCGGCCTTGGACATATCTACCAACTGTTTAAAGCTAGTGATACCAGATTTCTTGCTAGCTACCAAAACCATTGGTGAAGTACCAACCAGAATAACTGGAGCGATGTCTTTAATCGTGTCATAAGGGAGCTTGTCTTTGAGACTTGGATTCACGCCATGGGTATCGAATACGACCGCAAAGGTATAGCCATCTGGATCGGAGCGAGTCATTGCTGAAGTACCAATCACACCTGAAGCTCCGCCAACGTTCTCAACAATCACATTTTGCTTGAGCTCGGCCTGTAATGCTGGCGCCAAAACCCGGGCAACTTGGTCAACCGAACCACCAGGAGGAAAAACTGCGATTAAACGAATTGGTTTTTGGGTGGGCCAAGTCCCTACCCCTGCTTGTGCCCAAGCAAGGCTAGAAGCCGCACAGGCCATCAAGGCAACCAATAAGGCTCTTTTGGCCATTTTTACAAGATCTAACATGGATTGTCTCCTATGAATAAGACCTCAAGATTACCACCCCCTAGAGCAGTTTGCTCGATAATACGGGGGTAGCCAAAAGAGAGAGAAATCAAGTTGATTCTAAATATTGCCGCCTATTTATTTGTCAGTCTAGATGGCTTGACAGAACTGCGCTCCAAAATGCTAGACGAATGTAATGCTCGTCAGCTCAAAGGCACTATTCTCTTAACGGGTGAAGGGATCAATATGTTTCTCGCAGGCAAGCCCGATGCATTACAGGGGTTTCTAGATTGGTTACGTGCTGATCCCCGATTTGCCTCACTTCAAGCAAAAGAAAGTTGGTCCGAGGATCAACCTTTCAAGAAGATGTTAATCAAACTCAAAAATGAGATTATTCGCATGAATCACCCCAGCATTCGTCCAGAGGAAGGTCGCGCGAATTTCATTACCCCTAAGAAATTACAAGAGTGGCTTGATCGCGGTACCGATGATTTAGGTCGTCCAGTAGTTATGGTTGATACCCGCAATGCTTTTGAAGTGGACTATGGCACTTTTGAAAATGCTTTGCACTTCAATATTGAAAAGTTCACCGAGTTTCCAGAAGCCATTTCTGCCCACAAAGAAGAATTAGCCGATAAAACCTTAGTCAGCTTTTGTACTGGCGGTATCCGCTGTGAAAAATCTGGCCTTTATATGCGAGAGATTGGTATGCAACATAGCTATCAATTAGAAGGTGGGATTTTGAAGTACTTCGAAGAGGTAGGCTCCGCTCATTACAAAGGCAGTTGCTTTGTTTTTGATGAGCGTGAAGCCTTGGAACCCAACCTGAATGAAATCCCTTTGGAACAATCCATTAGAAAGAAGCTAAAAGCCGGATAGGTTGCAGTGCAATAAGTGCCATAAATAGTAAAATTACACCGCTTTACATTAATACATAACAATTATCTGGACTCGAGACATGTCTAAAACTATTGATCGGCAAAGGCCGATTTTTTTATCTTTTTTTCTTTTTGCATTTCTAGGATTTGCTATTAGCGTTCATGTCAATGCGCAAAATGCTACCCCCACCTATCCAGTCAAACCTATCAAGTTAATCGCACCAGTAGCTGCGGGCGGTGGCTTAGATAATATTGCCCGCTCAGTTGCTGAAAAACTCTCTCACTCCATTGGACAAGCCGTTATTGTGGAGAACATGGGAGGTGGTGGAGGTTCAATCGCATCTCAAGCTACTGCAAAATCTGCGCCTGATGGTTACACCCTTATGATTGCGTATGTAGGAACTCATGGAACCAATCCGGCAGTTCGCAAACTTCCTTATGATGCCATTAAAGATTTCACGCCGATTGGCATGATTGGTGCAACACCAAATGTGTTGATTATTAATCCCGATCTACCAATCAAAAACTTTAAAGAGTTTTTAGATTACGCTAAAAAGAACCCAGCTAAATTAAGTTATGGTTCTGCTGGTCCTGGCACCCTTACCCATCTTGGTATGGAACAACTCAAGCTCGCAGCTGGGATTTTTATGGTCCACGTGCCTTACCGCGGAGTAGGCCCTGCCTATACTGATCTGCTGGCCGGACAAACCCAAGCGATGTTCCCCACCTTGTTTGCTGCCCTTCCCTATATCACCACCAATAGGGTTCGAGGTCTTGCTGTTACTGGTGCAAAACGTAGTGCAGCAGCACCCAACATCCCCACCTTTAAAGAGTTAGGTTTCAATGGGTTTGATGGTCAACAATGGTATGGATTAGTTGGTCCAGCAAATCTACCGCCAGCAATTGTTGCCAAACTCAATGCTGAACTAAATAAAGTACTTGCTTTACCTGAATTCTCCGAAAAAATGACAAGCGAGGCAATGACTTTAATGCCAATGACGCCTTCGCAATTTACCAATTTCATCAAAGAAGATATTGCACGCTGGGCTAAAGTAGCTAAAGATCGCAATATTGAAATTGATTAATATATTTTAATTACATCGTTAAAACAGTTCATCACATTTATAGGTATTTATATGTCCAACACCATTACAGCAGCAGCCGACCTCAATGCCCCGCCAGTAACCAAAACTTTGGCGGATTTTGTTACCTCACATCCAAGTCAAGGTTGGACACCTGAAGTCGATCATGAAGCCCATCGCACATTCTTAAACTGGCTTGGTTGTGCAATTGGCGCGGCAAATCATGAGAGTGTCGAGTCATCATTAGCCGCTATTCGCGAATTCCAGCCCGCACCACAGGCCCATATTTTAGGTCGCAAAGACAAAGTAGATATGGGTGGAGCCGCCTTAATTAATGGCATTAGTTCACATACTTTTGACTTTGATGACACACACCTTAAGACTGTGATTCATCCCGCAGGTCCAGTAGCGTCTGCTATTTTGGCCTTGGGTGAGCATATTAATGCAAATGGTCGGCAAATCATCGATTCCCTTATTCTGGGAATTGATGTTGAATGTCGTGTTGGCAATGCAATGTATCCAGATCATTATCATCACGGCTGGCATATCACCGGTTCTACTGGGATGCTTGGCTCTGCCGCTGCATGCTCACGCTTACTGGGGCTTGATCTCCAAAAGACGACTATGGCCCTTGGAATCGCTGCTTCACAACCTATTGGGATGCGCGAACAGTTTGGCACCATGACTAAACCCTTTCACCCAGGTGGCGCTGCTCGTGCGGGACAACTCTCCGCATTGTTGGCTAAACATGGTTTTACTGCTAGCCCTAAAGCACTTGAAGCGGGTCGCGGTTATATGCAAACAGTCTCAACTAAGTGCGATTGGTCCGAGATTGATCGTAACTTAGGCAAGTCATTTGAAATTTCTTTAAACACTTACAAACCGTTTGCTTGCGGCATCGTGATTCACCCCGCAATTGATGCTTGCGCTCAGTTGCGCGCCCAAGGCGTTAAGGCAGAAGATGTAGAACGTATTGAATTACGCGTTCATCCACTTGTACTAGAACTCACTGGCAAGAAAACTCCAAAAGATGGTTTAGAAGGAAAATTTAGCGTCTACCACGGTTGTGCTGTGGGTCTAATCTTTGGTCAGGCAGGCGAGAGTGAATACGCGGATGACATCGTTAATCGTGCTGACATAGTCGCTTTACGTGCAAAAGTACAAGCAACTACCGATACTTCCATTAGCGAAGCATCGGTGGATGTAAAAGCGTTCTTAAAAGATGGTAAAGAGGTGCATGTTTTTGTAAAGAATGCGATTGGCTCTGTTGAGAATCCAATGAGTGATGCCAACCTAGAGCAGAAATTTACCAGTTTGGCTGAGCCAGTAATTGGTCAAGAAAAAACCCGTCAACTCATTTCCGCACTTTGGACATTAGGTCAAGCTTCTGATCTCAAGCAAATCTTAAATCTTTGCACTCCAGACTAAATTCACCTGAAAGTATTTGTACTTATGGCCTCATTACCAAACATCGTCATTCTGGGGGATTACGAACGTGCCTTGCGTCGTTTCTCTAATTGGGACAAGTTAGATCAACAAGCTAATCTCACTTTTCATCATGAGCCACTTCGCGATGAGGCCTTATATGAAGCCGTGAAAGATGCAGATGCGATTGCTATTGTGCGTGACCGCTCCCCTTTTAATGCGACCATGATTGCACGCTTACCAAAGCTCAAGTTTTTAATGTTTACTGGTGAGCGCAACGGCACATTAGAAGCATCTGCCTTGGTCTCTAGAAACATTCCGATGGCCTGCACGATTGGCGGCCCCTCAAAGGAAACCACTGCCGAACTTACCTGGGCGTTAATTCTAGGTGCATCCAAACGTTTAGTGGAAGAAAACAAGCTAATTTCTTCAGGTGGATGGCGTGATGAGCTTTCGCTGCTACCAATGCTCTCTGGCGAACGTCTTGGCATCATGGGTCTTGGTGCTATTGGTAGTCGTGTAGCGCGTGTAGGCGCTGCATTTGGCATGGAAGTTGTAGCCTGGAGTCCACGCATGACTCCGGAGCGTGCTGCTGCTGAAAATGCAAAGTCTGTGAGCTTAGAAGAGTTGCTCAAAACATCTAAGGTCGTATCTATGCACTTAGTCGCTGGCCCGGGAACCAAGGGGCTTATTAGTGCAGATCAACTTGCACTAATGCGTCCTGATTCCCTTTTGGTGAATACCTCACGGGCCGCGCTGATCAATATGCCCGATTTACAAAAGGCCTTGGCTACAGGTAGACCTGGACAAGCTGCTGTAGACGTATTTGATGTTGAACCGCTTCCGGGAAAAGATGTCCTACGTAATACGCCAAACCTATTGGTAACCCCGCATCTTGGGTTTATCGCAGAGCCAATCTTTGACGCCTTCTCCAATGGTATTACTGAAACATTGGAAGCTTGGTTAGATCAAAAACCCGTGCCTCATCCTTTCAAGCCACAATAATTATTGTAAGAAGCATTACTGCCCTTGACGACCCTCACTCCTTTACAGCTCTTTATAAGCTTTAGCAAAATTGGCATGTCTGGTTTTGGGGGTGTATTACCCTGGGCAAGACGAACCTTGGTAGAGCGCGACAAAATTTTGACCTCAGAAGAATTTAGTGCGATTTTAGGAATCTG
>CANBYN010000045.1 GCA_947373615.1 Burkholderiaceae bacterium
TAACACCACTTTCAATAAAGGTTGGTACATCGGGCATGCTTGGACTTCGCTTTGCACTCGATACTGCGATGGCCCTAATCCTTCCTGTAGCAACATACTGATTTGCTCCAGCCACTGCTGTGTAAACCAAGGGGATGTTACCTCCCAATAAATCAAGCAATGCTTGACCGCCACCCTTATAAGGAACGTGCACTAAATTCGCGCCTGTTTTTTGTTTAAATAATTCACCTGCTATATGAGGAGTTCCCCCTGTGCCAGAGGTACCATAAGACAAGCCATTGGGATCATTTTTGGAGATTGCAATTACATCACCTAAAGTCTTTCCTGGGAAATCATTATTTGCAACCACAATCAGAATAGCATCACCAATTTTCCCAATCGGGGCAAAATCTTTAACGCTATCAAAAGGAACTTTGTCGAAAAGGGATGGATTAATCGATAAGGTCCCGGCATAACCTAACAACAAGGTGTATCCATCTGGCTCAGCAGAAGCAACCATTTGAGTGCCAATGTTTCCAGAAGCCCCCGGCTTGTTATCGGCAATGACTTGCTGACCCAACTTCAAGGACAACTGCTCTGCAATAAAACGACCAGAGGTATCAGTCACGCCACCGGGAGTAAACGGAATAATGAGGCGTATAGGTCGATTGGGGTAATTAGCCTGAGCAAAACTCAGTAAGGGGCTGAAGGCCACAAGTGAAATGAAAGTCGAAATCAGATAGCGATGGAATTTCATATGAGCCCTTATTTGGTTTCAACAAATTGTTTTTCGAATTCCCAAACATCTTCAAAACCCATTAACCTCGATAAATCTCCAAAATCATAAAGTTCCACTGGATTATTAATCGAAGAACCAGAATCCTTAAAGTGCTCATATACCTTGGTCATTGCGTGAACAGAAGCAAGCAAAGCGGTTACTGGAAAAATAGCAATCTTGTAACCTAACTGCTCTAGCTCATTTTTGGACAATACGGGTGTTCTACCCTTCTCTACCATATTGGCAATTAACGGATGATTTGGAAAAGTCTGTCCAATACGCCTCATCTCCTCTTGATTCTCGGGAGACTCAATAAACAAAATATCAGCGCCAGCGCGAGCATATGCCTCACCACGACGAAGAGCCTCATCTAATCCTAAGGTAGTTCTAGCATCAGTTCTGGCAATAATTTTAAAGTCTGGATCAGTGCGGCTCGCTACAGCCACTTCAATTTTTTTGACCATATCATCCATCGCTATCACCCTACGCCCTGGAGTATGTCCACATTTTTTTGGGAACTCTTGATCCTCTAGTTGGATAGCAACAGCACCTGCAGCTTCATAGCCACGGATGGTATGGCGCACATTTAATAATCCGCCATACCCTGTATCACCATCAGCAATTAATGGCGTCTTTGCCATGCTGGCCATTTGATTTACTCTAGAAACCATTTCTGTATAGGTTGCTAAACCCGCATCAGGCAACCCCAGTAGCGAGGCAACAGTTCCATAACCAGTCATGTAGAGTGCATCAAAATTCATGCGATCCGCCAGGCGTAGAGAGACCATCTCATATACCCCTGGCGCAACAATCAAGCCGGGTTGAGCAAGACGTTGATTAAATAACTTTCTTTGGAAAGGCATATTGCTCCTGATTAGTTTTATTATTTTTCATGCTGCTCACTATTACCCATTGTTCTTCATGGACGCATCAACTGCATCACCCAGAACGCTACATAAGAATTCCACTTCTTTAGGTTCAGAAATGAATGGGGGTCCTAGGGCAATGGTCTCTCCCGCAACCCTGACGAGCGCCCCTCTTTCCATACAAGCCTCCAGCACTTTTAAAGCTCGTAGTCCAGGCTTTCCTGGAACGGGATCCAATTCAACCGCTCCTGATAAACCAAAATTTCGGATATCCAAAATTCCAGTTTTACCTTTTAATGCATGCAGCCCATTCTCGAGTACTGGCTCTAAGGATTTTGCTCGACTGATTAAATCATCAGACTCAAAAATATCGAGTACTGCATGCCCTGCAGCAACTGGTATGGGATGACCTGAATAGGTATAGCCATGGAAGAACTCAATTGCCTGCTCTTGCCCACCATTGGAAATGATGCTGTCATAAATATCGCCACGGACAATAACACCACCCAGAGGAATGATACCGTTGGTGATGGCCTTGGCAAATGTGATCATGTCTGGCACCACACCAAATCGATCGGCACCAAAGTTTGCGCCCAAGCGCCCAAACCCAGTGATCACCTCATCAAAAATAAGCAAGATGCCATGCTTAGTACAAATCTCTCGAATCTTTTGCAGATAGCCATCAGGTGGAACAATCACACCGGTAGAACCTTGCACAGGCTCTAAGATCACAGCGGCAATCGTATTGGCATCATGAAGAGCTACGATTTTTTCCAACTCTTCCGCTAAATGTGCACCCCATTTTGGCTGCCCTCTTGAGAAAGCCATTTGTGAGAGATTTAGCGTATGAGGCAGATGATCTACCCCTGGCATCATCATGCTAGCGAACATTTTTCGATTAGCAACCATGCCCCCTACAGAAATCCCGCCCATCCCGACGCCGTGATAAGCGCGATCCCGACCAATCATCCGAATACGAGATGCATTACCCAACACGCGGTGATAGCCAATTGCAATCTTCAATGCAGTATCAACTGCCTCTGAACCAGAATTGGTAAAAAATACTTTATCCAAGCCTGCTGGTGCCATTTTGGCAATACGTGAAGCTAAGGTAAATGTTGCTTCACTTGCCATCTGAAACGCTGGGCAATAATCCATCATTTCATACTGCTTAGAGATTGCTGCACCAATCCGTGGATCAGCATGCCCCAAGGGGGAGCACCACAAGCCCGATAAACCATCAAAAAGCTTACGGCCTTGATCGTCAAAGTAGTAAGCTCCCTTAGCAGTCTGCATGATTTTGGGATGTTGATGAAAATAGCGATTTGGGGTAAATGGCAGCCAATAGGCTGACATGTCTACTCCGTTAGTAGTCTTGCTAGATGTTGGCATCAGTTTCTCTTATCGTCTTTATTTGCTGCATTTTTAATATCCAATACTATAGTACCCATTACCTTACGGACCCTGAAATGACAAAGCTGAAATCCCTATTTTTAAGTATTGTTACCCTTCTCTCATACTCAGGGTTAACAAATGCGGCATCGGAGGCTGATTGGCCCAAAAAACCAATTGTTGCCATTGTTTCTTTCCCTGCCGGGGGATCTACCGATATCTTTGCGCGCAGTGTAACTGCGCCTTTGGCAGAGGCCTTGGGTCAATCGATAGTAGTAGAAAACAAACCGGGCGCTGGCGGGATGATTGGATTACAAGCCGCAGCTAAGGCAGCGCCAGATGGATACACCATTCACATTAGTGCCTTAACCAATCAATTGATTTCTCAAGCCTTATTTAAAAATCCACCAGCCGATTTGCAAAAGGACTTTGCTCCCGTCGCACTCATTGGCACGATTCCCCATTTGATAGTAGTGAACCCAAGCGTTCCAGCTAAAAATTTACCGGAACTAATTGCCTACATTAAATCTAAAAAGGGTGATTTTAATTACGCCTCTCAAGGCAATGGCAGCCTCTCACACCTCGAGTCCACTTTATTTATGCAGCGTATCGGCGCAACTGGCACTCACATTCCTTACAAAGGCAGCAGTTTTGCGCTGCCTGATTTAATTGCTGGGAATACTTTAATGATGTTTGATAGCGTCACCGCTTCATTGCCCCATATTCAAAGTGGCAAGTTACGCCCAATTGCCATAGCTGCGGCTGAGCGCTCACCCCTCATGCCAAATGTACCCACTTTGGGTCAAGATGGTATGAAGCAGTTTGATGTGGAGAACTATTACGCGGTTTATGTTCCAAAAGGAACATCGCCTGCAATCATTTCAAAACTAGAGAAAGAGATTCGAAAGATTTTGACCAATCCTGATTTCAAGGCGCGCATGGCATCCCAAGGAATACACCCCCAGTTTGCAAATTCAGAAAGGCTGAGCGAAATTACTACCGAAGAAGCCAATAAATGGGAGAAAGTAGTAAAGTCAGCCAATGTCAAAGTTGATTAACGCGTTTAGTAACTGAGTAGAACCTTTATGTTGATTTCCCCTCCTTTTGGTGGCGGTCGTGCCCCTGTGCTGGCCCGTAACACGGTTGCTAGCTCTCAACCGCTTGCCACGCAAGCTGGCGTTGAGGCTTTGCAAAATGGGGGCAATGCCGTTGATGCCGCTTTAGCAACCGCTATTACGCTCACAGTAGTAGAGCCCACTATGAATGGCTTAGGTGGTGATGGCTTTGCGATCATCTGGGACGGCAAGAAACTTCATGGCTTAAATGCTTCTGGCCGCGCACCGGCAGCTTGGACTCCCGAATTTTTCGCTGGTAAATCTACTATGGATCTCATTGGCTGGAATACCGTCACTATTCCAGGCATGGTTTCTGGTTGGGTCGAGTTGTCTAGAAAATTTGGCAAGCTTCCTTTTAGTCAATTATTTAAGCGTGCTATTGATTACGCTGAAAATGGTTTTCCAGTATCTCCAGTAATTGCGCGTCAATGGCGTGAAGCGATTTCCATTCTCAAGAATCAACCAGGATTTATGGAATCATTTTTAATCGATGGTAAGGCCCCTCAAGCTGGTCAGATCTGGCGCTACCCTGCTCAGGCAAAAACCCTGAAGGAGATTGCCGCCACTGAAGGTGAATCATTCTACAGAGGTCCTCTTGCTAAAAGCATGGTGGATTTTGCACAAGCTACTGGTGGCTGCTTCACCATGCAGGATTTTGCCGATAACCAAGCGGAATGGGTTGAGCCTTTGGCGTTTGATTACGGCGACTACACCCTTCATGAAATCCCACCCAATGGTTCAGGTATCGTTGCCCAGATGGCCCTCGGTATATTGCAGGCAGCTGATGTAAAACAATATCCTGCTAATTCTGCGCAGCGCATTCATCTGCAAATTGAGGCCATGCGCATTGCCTTTGCTGATGCTTATGCTTTTGTATCTGATGTACGCTCCATGGAGGTTCCTGCTACATCCTTATTAAACCGCGACTACTTAGCAAGTCGCGCTGCACTGATTGATCACCAAAAGGCAGGTACTTTTGGCCCTGGAGACCCGCATTCAGGAGGCACTGTCTATTTGTGCGCCGCCGATGAATCCGGCATGATGATTTCATATATTCAATCTAACTTTAAAGGCTTCGGTTCAGGCGTTGTTGCTCCGGGCGGCATCGCATTTCATAACCGCGGCATGAGTTTTAGGCTTGAACAGGGACATCCAAATCAAGTTGCCCCAGGTAAGCGTCCTTTCCACACTATTCTTCCGGCCTTCTTAACTAAGGATGGTAAACCAACCATGGCTTTTGGTGTCATGGGCGGCAATATGCAACCCCAAGGACATTTGCAGTTTGTGATGCGTTTTGTAGATGAGTATCTCAACCCTCAGGCTTGTTCGGATGCACCCCGCTGGCGTATTGATGACATAGGAAAACTGACCGTTGAAGCAACGATGCCCGCAAGTGTGGTTGACGGATTAAAAGCGCTTGGTCATGAAGTGGCTGTGCAGCCAGTAAACAGTCTTGACTTTGGTAGTGCTCAAGCCATAGCCAAGATTAGTGATGATGCAGATTCTGCGTATATTGCTGGTAGCGATCACCGCAGAGATGGATTAGCTGCAGGATTCTAAGTAAAAATTTAGATTAACGTTTTTACTCGATTGCAGGTAGGCAATTAAGGTAAAAACGTTTGATCTCTTGGTCGCAACTAACATCTCTAGGTTCGATTGGTCTTTGCAGAGAAATCCCCTCGATTGTTTTGCAACGACTAAGTGCCACATAGACTTGACCAGAGGCAAATGCTCCAGAAGAAAGATCCACTTTCACCTTATCCAGAGTCTTGCCTTGGCTTTTATGAATGGTGACCGCCCACGCCAACATTAAAGGGATCTGCACAAACGTGCCAATAATATTTGGGGAGATCTTTCCAGACATCATGTCGTGATCATATCGATATGATTCCCATTGATGACCCGTTACTTCAACGGTATTGGAATATGCTCCATTTTTGACCATCACCTTAACTTTATCGGGCAGCAATTCACGGACAACTCCGATAGTGCCGTTTACCCAGCGCTTCGGAAATCCTGAATCAGTTGCAGTAAACATCACCTTTGCGCCTACTTTTAGAACAAGATTATTAGGCGAAGGTAGATTTCGCTCATCGATATTAAACTTACCAGCAATCTTACCTGTATAGACTTTGGCATCAGCGGAGATCGCTCGTAATCCTGCTCCATTGATCTGATCGGCCCTAGCATTGGTGGTAGTTAAAGTGATCGTTTGCTCATCCAACTCTTCATTGACTCGGAAGCACTGCGCATTCAGAGTATCAATGGCTTCATCTACATCTTGATTAATTCGAATTTGATTCAAGAGATTAGCAAAGTGCTCATCTTTTTGACGGAAGATTTTGGAGAGCTCTACCATCGTGACATCCTTGCGATGCAAAACCATGGCACAGAAGAAATAAGGCCCCTCGTAGCCTCGATCAGACAAAACTGCCATATCGCTACTTGAAATCACAGGCGGAAGTTGAAATAAGTCCCCAACAAATAAAACTTGAATGCCTCCGAAAGGTTTGCCTTTTTGCGGGCCATTCTCACGTAAGAATAAATCCATCGCATCAACCACATCGGCACGCACCATAGAGACCTCATCAATGATGAGTAAGCGAATATCTTTATAGAGTCGTTTATCACGCAAGGGCTTAATGTCTTCTTCAGGGAAAATCAAGCGTGGAGGTAAGCGGAAGAAGGAATGAATCGTTACCCCCTTTACTTGCAATGCCGCTACCCCAGTTGGGGCCACTACTACTACATTTCCAGTGATAATCTCCCGTAAATAGCCAATTAAGGTCGTTTTACCGGTCCCTGCTTTACCACTAACAAATACATAGGGATCATGACGTTCAATAGCATTAATTACCGCCTGATAATCCGGAGTAATTTCGATCTCAGAGGAACTTAAAGCTGAACTATTAGACATGCTGACTCGCCATTGTGGAGATGAACCATACCACTTTTTACAAATTAAAGACTGAATTTGCCCATCATCTTATTGGCACCCGCTTAACTACACGCCTTGGCAAAATGCGCATCAATGTAAAATTTATCTACTAGAGCAATTACCAGTCCATAGATAGACATAAATCTGTAAGCTTACGTGCCTGCCTCATCAAAACATCGCCATATCAGGCTACATTGACTTCCCAGACACACGCTTTTGGTTATTTTGGCATTATTTTGTCCCCCAATTCCATCTGACAAAAATAGTTATTGCCGACCTACCATCTTGCTTCAGGCTTTAAACGCAGATCTGCCACCTTGGATAACGATTTGAGCATTTATTTGAATGGTCTTTACCAGCCCAAAGTAAAAATTCTTTTATTCATATAGTATCATTCTACTACTAGGGTAATGGGCGCAATATTAAACCCTAGATTGCTACCTTCAAGCCGAAATTAATTCACTATATGGATGGAAAAGAAATTGTCGTCTAAGGCTTTTATTAATATCTTGCTAATTGATCAACAAGTAATTTTCTTGCAAGGTCTTGCCACCTTAATTTCTAGCGACAAACGTTTCCACGTGTGTGGAACTGCATCCAATACAACCGAGGCAGTCAAACTGCTCTCTGAAACAGCTCCCGATGTAATCTTCTTTGATATAGATATGGAAAACGAAGGTGGTCTTGAACTGCTAGATATTTTGCTTAAGAAATCCAAGGCCAGAATAGCGCTTTTGACTGGGAGCCAAAATGCTGAATTATTAGATCGAGCTATTTTTAAAGGCGCTAGGGGGATCATTAGTAAATCCGTAGCCCCAGAACTTCTCCTTAAATCAATTGAAAAGATTTGCTCTGGAGAGATCTGGCTCAGTCAAGCCATTACTTCTCGTATCTTTGCGCATATTACAACTAATAATGCTGCAACAGAAAAGAGTCCCGAGGAATTAAAACTCGAACTCCTAACACCTAAAGAAGAAATAATTACTAAGTCCATACAACAGCATTCAGACAAAACCCTCAAAGACGTCTCAAGCACCCTCAATATTAGCGAACATACCTTACGAAATCATCTAGCTTCAATCTATGAAAAGATTGGAGTTCGTAATCGTATGGAGTTGTATGTATTTTGCGTGAAATATCAGAAGACTATTGACCCTAAAGATCACCCCCACAGAAGAGCAACCGATACCTGAAATCTATGCAACGCTTAAGCATGGATTTGATTTAATGGCTTCTTTAGCCGTTACCTATATTTTAAATAATTACACGTGACATTACATCCCACTGAAGTCAAAGGTAGCAATACAATTGCCTGCGTTGGAATCGCTTTAGCACTTCTAGTAATCGTCGGCTCAATTTTAGGCATTCACCTTCTTCGAAAAGATGCCATTCAAACCCGCGAAGAACAACTTTCAAATCTAACGTTCATTCTTGCCGAGCATGCAGATCAAACGCTTTATTCGGCAAGCACCGCCCTAAATAGCTTAGTTGATGCCATTAGATTTTCAAAGGTAGAAAATGAGAATCAGTATGTACAGTTCGCCGGCACTGAGGATCGTTTCAAGCTTTTGCAAGATAAAACAAAATCGAATCCAATTATTGATGTGGCAACGTATATTGCCGAGGATGGAAAAGTTCTGAATTTTTCGAGGTCGTATCCTCCACCAGAAATTAATTTAGCCACTAGAGATTACTTTCAATACCTAAGTCAGAACAATACATCCGAAACCTTTTATAGCATTCCCGTGCAAAATAAAGGCAATAATAAATGGGTATTCTATTTAGCAAAACGAATTAATGGCGTCAATGGCACTTTCCTTGGCGTTGCCATTGTAGGCATTTCGTCGGAGGTCTTTTCTCGATTTTATGAACGCATTGGTGATAAATTAGGCACAGGTAGTGCATTTGTACTTTTAAATAATGAACAAATCATAATGACGCGCTGGCCGTTCAATGATGAACTTATCTCCAAAAGGTTTAATAGCAACGTAGTGCAAGACCTTTTTAAGGTTCAAATGTCGGGAGATGAGTCACTAATCACTTTTACCCCCTCCTCCACACGCCCAAGAAGGGCGCAGCAAATAACCGCCTCTAGAAAAGTGCAAGCCTACCCTTTTGTTGTCAGTGTCGTGGACAGCGAACAATTATTTTTAATAAGCTGGCGCCATATCGCCACGGCAATCTCTGGCATCACTATCGCGCTTTTAGTATTCATTGCGCTAGGAACCCTAAGGTTTAATCAATCATTTCGGCAGAAAATGAAACATGAGCATTTTGCAAACTACGATCTACTGACGAAACTACCAAACCGTCTGCTCTTTACAGACCGCCTTCATCAGGCAATAAAATTAGCAGAAAGGAATAAAACTAAGTTTGCATTGCTGTTTGTAGATCTAGACCATCTCAAACTGATTAATGACCAGTTTAACCATGAGGCTGGCGATGCATTGCTAGTAGATGTTGCGAAACGGATGGTAAATTGCATTCGCAATACAGATGCCGTATCGCGCTTTGGCGGCGATGAGTTCATTATTCTTTTGTCGAATATTGAATCCGAGGGTAAGGCAATAAGCATTGCTGAAAAAGTCTGTGAAGCAGTGCAAGAGCCATTCACATTCCGCAATAGGACATTCAATTGCGGCGCAAGCATCGGAGTCGCAATCTACCCCGATCAAGCCATAGATGCCTCCACTTTAATTAAAAGAGCGGACGAAGCTATGTACATAGCTAAGTCTAACGGAAGAAATCAAGTTCACCTTAGTCAAAACTTTATTTAATACGCCCAATTAGTAAAAAACAATAAATTTAAAGATGAACGATTTCTATGGCGGCTATTTGGTCGGTAATCGACCAACTCCATCTGAACTTGAATGTCCACTTTGACTGAACAACGGAAGTTAAAACAAACTTCTTTGCGTTCCTTATCAACCCATCAGAATCATTTTACAACCAATATTTCCCTAATATCTCGAT
>CANBYN010000046.1 GCA_947373615.1 Burkholderiaceae bacterium
TGCGAGGTGGATCTCGTACCAGGGATGTCATCAGTATTATCAGTCACAGAGATCTCTGCTAGCACCCCATAAAGTACATAGTTGGCTTCGCCAAAGTCGCCCGCTTTAATGCGCTTGACGATATCAAAGTACTCATCGCCCTGATTTGGCGTCGCTACCGATGGTTTGGCCTGAACAATCTTATATCCAGACTTAATTAATAATCCCCGAATTGGATTGGCCAGATAACGTAGTTCACCATATTCAACATTGTTTTGATAGCCTGACTTTTTCTGGGTTTGAGTATTAGCACTAGAACTATTGCTAGGTGAAGTTGAATCAGCTGGAGGCGTCGTTGATGCCGTAACCACAGGTTCAGTAGACTTGGGATCTGCCAGATTGGTGAACTTCACTGGAAACGCGGAAGAATTTGGGCCCCCAGTCAACGCAGAAGCATTGGCTTTATCTGAATCCACTTCAACGACCTTGGGTGTAATCACTGAAGAAGTACTGTTTTCCGTCGTTGTTCTGGTCTCTTCAATATAAGTTAAGTTCTTACCATCTTTTTTGAAGTAGATATCAGTCACTGCAATCGATTTGGAGTCAGATTTAAGTACTTCAGCACTGACCACCGGGTTCTTAGGAGGATCGGCTGGAGCTTGCCCCACGATTTCTGGTTCAGCCTTAACTAGCGGAGCTTTAGAAGCGCATCCAAAGAGCGTTGATAAGCATACCCCAGTAAAAAATACGGCTACTAACTTAGTTAAACGCATTGAGAATATCCTCTTTAATTATTTTGATCTACCAATTAGCGCGAGGCAGTCTTACGAATCTCTTTTTCATCAGCCCATTCGAGCAAACCAGATTCGTTATTGATTAAATTTAAGTTGAAGACGTAGTACACATCCTTAATATCTTTATTAGTCTTCACAATAGAAGCAATCGACCCCTCAATACGATATTGAGCGCCTTGCATATTTCCTGTTTTAGAAATCGTACTATTTTTATATAGGCCAGATTGATTCTGACGCTTGAGTTCATCAGTTTGATTTTGCATTTCAGTAACACTCACTGCAAAACGAACTTGCCCGCTTTTCATCAGCTGTGTCCGAATTTTATCTGTGATCACGCGAGTATCAATATACTCAGAAGTTTTATTCTTTACATCAGCCAAAGTCACAATTGGCGCATCTTTACTCCCTGAAATTGCCTTGGACTGCAGGAGTGATCTCGTCATAGATTCAGCAATCATCTGCAAATCCGTAGACCCATAGTCTGCATTCACCGTTTCAACTGCCTTAGCATCACCGTAGCGCACCTGTGGGCCTGAGCAAGCAGCAAGAATTGCCACCGATAATAAGAGAGAAGATAAATGAATGGATTTAGTGTTTATGTTCATTTTTAATTGGCCTTAGAATTACTTATACTGGTTTAACTCAAAACGAAAATCAGTTGCATCAGGCGTCGGCGAGATGCCAATAATAACTGTTGACTGACCCTTACCCACCGTAACCGGTTTCCATGACTCCTCATCAAATACGGTCATGCCATTCTTACCGAGCCACTTAAAGCGATAGGAAACAAGATTGGACTTGCTATCATTCTGAATCGTAACTTGTGCTGTAAGTACACCATTACGCTCAATACTGCGCATATCGGTAATCTGAATGCTGTCGGTATCACCCATTCTCACCGTCATATCCTTCATGGAAGGTGTAGAGCTACAAGCAGATATTGCCAAAGCTGTTAATAGGGTAACGAGGTATTTTTTCATGCTTGGTCTTCCTAGTTAAAAAGCTGTTGAAAACTATCCAACAAACTGGGTGCTTCATATGGTTTCAACCCTTCCATATTACCGCTTGCAGAGCTTGGTGGGGTATCGGGAACAGAGGTGGAAATAGGGGTTTTTAGAACCGGAGGGTCCACTGCTTGAATAGCACCCGCCTGAGTAGGTGGGATTGTTGCTTTAGGGGGTAGTGCTTGTGGATCATTCGATGTGAGAATGGTCGCCTTATTTCTGAACATGCGAATATAGATTACGTTATAGCCACCTACCAAATTAACTGTCTGACTTTGCGTTACACCCGATGGCAAGGTGTACTTGAGAATATTAGGGCCAATCGGGAGACCCATTCTGGCCATATAGGTTTGCGCAGGCAAAGTAGACCAATGCCGCACATCAGTCACATTCACTGCTTGAAGACTATATCCAGCAATCATTCCAACTATTGCTCCAATAATGGCAGCGCTACTATTGTTTTGGTTATTTTGATTATTTCTTCTAGCGGCCTGTTGCGCAGCTTGATCAGCCGCATATTGCGCCGCCAAAGAAACTAATGCCCTTGAGGATGCTCGCAAAACATAAGCCGGCATTTCGTCAGAAAGGTTCTTTCTGGCCATAGCATCAATATTAGCAACCAACTCTGGATTAGCCATCTTATCCCCCAACTGAATGAGGCTTGGCTTAAATCGCTCTATCGACTTTTCGATCATTGGAAAAGTTAAGGTCACCAACTTTGGATTGCCGCCAACATTAAAGGACTGGCTAAACTGATAAGGCGTAATCTTGGGTATGAAACCTGTATCAATAATGATCAGAGTATCTGCAAAACTTTTTTTAGCTTGGTTAGCAATATTGGAGTCCAATTTGGCAATGCTGGTCTTAAAAAAGTTAACTGATGGTCGCAGTTCAATCGCCAATCGATACCCCGGGGCTGCAAGACTAGCCTCCCCTTGTGACTCATGTATAAAGCCTGACAGGTAGTACGCTGCTGGATTTTGATAAGAGTTTTTGAGGCTGCGCGTTTCCTCATCATCCAATAGATTGACAGGATAACCGTTGATATCCTGTATACGACTAGTGGCACCTCGGGTATTTTGATAGTTTTGCTGGTCCTGCTCTGTTTTGGAGACAGCGACTACCTTGCTCTGGATTAACTCCTCAATCAGCTTTTCGCGCTGCGCCATCTTTTTAGCCTCAACCATGGCATCATCCCAGTGCCCTTGTGATAGATGATTAAGGGCAAGTGTCTGACTTAGAAGCGTAACTTCGTAGGGCTTTGGCTCATACTCACTGCTCAAGCCCTCAGAAAAAATGTAGGAGCTTACTCCTGAAAATGATCTTCGCAGCTTATCACTAGTAGTGATCTCCCATTGGCTAACCAACTGATCTGCCACCAGTAAATTTTGGGTGCTGCTTGGAATCTGCCTGGAACCTTGCAGCCTTTCGACTTCGCCAAGCTCCATGTAATACAGAGTATTTTTATCCTTAAAGGAGCCTTGAATTGTGGCAACAGTATTTTGCAAGTCGCCATTCTTGAACTGCTCTTTAGCCTCATTCATCTTGACTTGCTGAGATTGCGTAGCGCAACCTACAAGCAGACAAATACCAAACATTAGGAGGGATTTAAATAAACCTAATGCCAAAAATTTAAGCAAGTTGAGTCGATCAAAATAGTTGGTACTGCTCATGCTTTATATAACGCCTCAAATAGGGCTAGGCTGACAAGAAAGTAGTTTATTTACTGATCTAGCTTAGCGCCAGACTGCACGATTACTCTACTCCACTTAGCAGACTCAGCAGAAATAAGCTTTGCGAGGTCTTTAGGGCTTCCTGGAGCAGGATCTAAACCACTAGCTAAGAGTCGATTTTTGACATCTGGATTGCTTAAAGTTTGACGAACCAATTGATTTATTCGCTTTTGAAGGGCGACCGGCAAATGAGCCGGCGCCATTAAAGAAAACCAAGAAATAGCCTCAAACCCGGGCAACCCCTGTTCGGCAAAAGTGGGGATTTCTGAGGCAGCGTGTGATCGTTTTAAGGTTGTAACCCCCAAAGCCTGAACTTCCCCCGCTTTAATTAATGGTAAGGACGATGATAAGTTATCAAAGAGCATCGAAATACGTCCACTAACTAAATCTGGCAATGATTGTGCCCGACCCTTGTAAGGAATATGGCGAATTTGTATTCCTGCCATTTCTTTAAAGAGTTCGCCAGACATATGCAAAGAAGTGCCCACGCCTGAAGATCCAAAAGTAAGTTGATTGGGTTTAGCTTTAGCAAGCTCGATGAGCTCGTGTAAATTGTTCACGCCTAATTGCTTATTCACAATTAAGACATTCGGGGTGCTTGCTAAAAAACTGATGGGCGTAAAATCTTTCACAGGATCAAAAGACATCTTTTCGTAAAGCGCACCATTGATTGCATGTATTCCTACGGTGCCGATGAGCAAGGTATATCCATCAGGCTCACTCTTAGAAACTAAGTCTGCGCCAATATTGCCACCATAGCCTGGACGATTTTCTACTAACACTGGAACACCTAAGCTTTGTTGCCAGCTTTCAGCCAAAATTCGCGCCAAAATATCTGGTGCCCCACCTGGGGTAAAGGTCACAATAATGCGAATAGCCTGCTTAGGCCAGACAGTATTAGATTGAACTTCTTGAGCATGTGTGACAAAACAAGCAACTGTAGACAAGAAAAAGAAGAGGAGGCGCTTAGCCACTTTAGAGAATTGCATGCTCTTTCAACCTAGAACTCGACCAAAAGGTCTGAGTTTAAAAACCAAAGCGAGAGCGTATCCAAATCCAGCCCTCATACTTTACCGGATCGTCTGCGCATGGCCCAACACCACACTCTAGAAGAGTTGAAATGAGGTTACCCAAAACTAATAAGATAAAAGCAATGACGAGGGCATTAGCAAACCAAGAACGTGAGCGCACCTCACGGTTAGGCAACATTAAGAGGATTGCTTGAGCAGTCAAGAGCCCCATGTAACCCACAAATGCCCAAGTATAAAAATGTAACTCTAGAAATGTTGCACCAAAACCCTTGTCACCCGGCAGAATATGCAGAAGAACTTGGCGCAGGGAAACCATCATCCCCACTAATCCGCCAATAATCCCCCAGCCGTAATGGGTGGAATGTGCGCCAAAACGAATATTGAGCACCAAAGCAAAACCAATAATGACAAAACCTATGCGTTGCATTAGACACAAGGGACAAGGTAACTCACCAAAATACAGTTGATCTACAAAAGCATATGAAAGCATTCCAACAACAGACAGCAAAGCAAGTTGATTGCCAAGCGCCGCCATAGAAGGAAGGGAATGTCTGCTCACGATCTTCTACAGACTAATATTGAGGTGGTTAGTTGCATGAAAACGGAACCAGATCATTAATACCGCTACAGTAATTGCTAAAAATGTTAATCCGGCAAGACGCTTATCAAGCCAAACTAAAACAAGCCCGATAAAAGCCGAGAGAAATGGTAGGAACATATACATAGGAGAATTCTAGCGCAGGACATGCTGAAAGTGGGTAAATCAATCATGGGTTTTACTATGGTCTTCTAGTCCTTCAATCTTGTGTTTAGAATGCTGCTATGAATAGAAGCCCCACTCTACCGTGCCTTGAACTACATATTAACGAATATATTGCACGAATCACTTTTAATAATCCAACAGCCCACAATGCAATGACATGGCCAATGTACGAAGAGCTCAAGGCTATCTGCGAAGATTTAGCAAAGAACTCAGACATTCGCGTAGCCATCTTTAGAGGAGCTGGCGATAAGGCCTTTGTTTCAGGAAGTGATATACAACAATTCGTCGACCTCAAAGAGAATGAACCTTACGAGCTTGCTGTTGATGGCATCTTCACCACAATGCAACAACTTCCAATGCCGAGCATTGCGGTAATCGAAGGATTGGCGGTGGGCAGTGGTTTACTTATGGCCACTGCTTGCGACTTTCGTATTTCAACTCCCGAAGCGCGTTTTGGAATTCCAGTAGCTAAAACTTTAGGCAATTGTTTATCCCCCAGCAATCTTGCATGGATTAGCGCTCATCTAGGAATTCCTACTATTAAGAAAATGCTACTGACTGCTGAATTGATCAAAGCACCGCAATTGCTTGAGTCAGGATTTTTATATCAGTTAGCAGATGCAGCAAATATCACTGCAACCGGTGATTCCTTAGCTGAAAAATTGGCTGCGCTTGCCCCAATCACCCAAAAGGCCAGCAAGATTGCCTTAGCTCGTTTACTTCAGAGCAATCTGCCGGACTGCACAGACCTAATGCGCGAGACCTATAACAGCAAAGACTTTAGAGAGGGCGTGAATGCCTTCTTGGAGGGAAGAACCCCAAAATGGATAGGTTATTAAGGTCTTGGATGCACGATTAAATTAAAAAGACTGTCGCAAATTAATTAATTCGACATCAAAATCATCTAGCTTTACCATGCCAATGCGGGGATATTCTAGATTTAAAATCACAACGATTGTGCCCACCATTAGAACAGTAAAAATAATCGTCAAAAACCAATCTCTTTTTTGCTCAATTCCTAAGTTGTAGCCCGCAACTAAGGATCCAACCAAAGCTAGCGAAATCAAAGCCTGCCAAATAATGGGGGGTGGATGAAACTTCATAGCCAATCGTTGATTAGCAGAGGCATCAAACATATCGGATACCTCTGGCAAAATTTGGCCTGCGATTAACTTATCACTAGGTGCAGTATTCTTTACCGCCAATACAACCGCTTGCCAGAGTTGATTTCCAATATCAGTTTGTTTATCAAACCTCTGGTTTATAGCGATCTCGCTCATCCCTCCCTGATATACCTCAATCCGAGAATCTAAGTATTTTTTGAAAAGGTCTTTAACGTGAATTTGATACTGGAGAGGCAATAGATCAACCGATTGATAGGCCGTACCAATACTGCTCACCTCCTTAGCAATTAAGTCTCTACGCTTATCGAAACGGTCCGAAGCACCAGAAAATGTAATTGCCAATAACAAAGCTAGCAAACCAAAAATGGCTGCCATAAACGTTTCGCTAGCATCTACTTTTTTGATTCCATATTTACTTGTAAAAAATCTACCGAGTCGCCACCCTATTTCAATCATCAAAAACATTGTGGCTAGTAATATCCAAGACAATAAATTTGTCTCGAAAAGAAAGGTTCTGAGGGTATTGCTGATGGGCATAAGTTTTAGGGATTGATATTGGTAGAGTTTAAAAACTGAACGACTATTTCGTTAAATAACTCTGGCACTTCAACGTGAGGGACATGCCCAGCATTATCGATAGGTACTAACTTTGAATGTGGAATAACAGCTTGTGCCTTTTTGCCCAATTGCGGAAAATTACCCAAAGACTTTACGGCTTCAGATGGAGCAAAGCGGCGACCAAATACTGTGCGATCTTTTTGACCAATCACCAGAAGTACCGGCATCTTCAATTGAGGTAAATCATTCACCACCGGCTTTTCTGCAATCATCTGATAAGTTAAGACCGATGTCCTAGAATATGCTGAATAATCTGACCCTTTTTGGACCCTCACATATACCTCCACAAACTTTTCATAACTAGGCTGCCAATTTGGGAAATAGCTCTGCAAAAAACGACGATAACTCGCTTCATTTTGCGCCATTTCCAATTTCAAAAGATCCTCGTTTTTCTGGGTCGGAATATCTTTACTGTAATCCTCAAGACCAAGTGGGTTTTCAAGCACCAGTTTATGCACGCTCTTCGGATACAGGCGTGCAAATCGAATCCCCACCATGCCGCCCATAGAGTTGGCAATAACATCTACTTGCTTAATATTCAATGACTGTAATAAGGCCTGAGTATTGGCCGCTAGATCATCAAAGTGATAGGGCACATTTGGCTTAGAGGACTTACCAAAGCCGATTTGATCTGGCGCAATTACGCGATAGCCTGCTTTGCTTAAGCCTGCAATGGTGGGCGCCCAATAATCACTTGAGAAGTTTTTCCCATGAAATAACAGCACCACACCTTTTTTCTTCCCTAGCGCAGCAACATCCATGTACACCATCGATGCTGACTGACCCTGCAAAGAAGTTTTAAATTCTTTTATAGGATAAGGATATGGCCAATTACTTAAGCGTAAATCTAAAGGTGCGGCGTTTGTATAGAGGCTTGCTGGAGCAACCGTTGTTACCTCACTAGTTTGCTCAGTAGAAGCACAAGCTATCAATAGAGCTGGCAAAGTGCAAACCAAAACAAGCGCTCTAATTAGTTTCATGCAAAACGACATTTTTACTTAGACAATTTTAATTTTTAAATCACTAAGTCCTTCAACACTACCTTCTAGTAAATCACCTTTTTTCACAGGACCTACTCCAGCGGGTGTACCTGAATAAATCAGATCGCCTGGTTCTAAAGTAAATAGAGTGGAAAGATAGGCAATAGTGTCTGGTACATTCCAGATGAGTTGATTAAGATCGCCCTCTTGGCGAACTTCACCATTAACCAAAAGCTTCACCCCGCCTTTAGAAGGATGTCCGAATTTACTTGCTGGGGTAATCTCTCCGCAGGGTGCAGATTGATCAAAGGCTTTTCCAGTATCCCAAGGGCGTCCCATCTTTTTGGCTTCACCCTGCAGATCGCGTCTTGTCATATCCAAGCCCACACCATATCCATAGACGTGGTCTAAGGCATTTTCAGCTGAAATATTTGCTCCACCTTTTCCAATTGCAACTACCATTTCAATTTCATGGTGCACGTCATTGGATAATTTCGGATATGCCATATCTTTACCATCTGTCACAATCGAATTCGCCGGCTTCATAAAAAAGAACGGTGGCTCACGATCAGGGTCATGACCCATCTCACGTGCATGATCGGCGTAGTTTCTGCCAACACAGTAAATACGATTAACCGCAAAACGACGAGACTCGCCAGTTACTGGCAATGATATGACCGCTGGTGGATCAATTACGAAAGTAGAGCTCATGAGAATCCTTTCTAGGCATTTCGCTGGGTAAGTGTTTTAGTTTCGATATTTAGAAGTATGACGCAATTTCAATAGCAAGATGCTAAGAGCCAAAGCAAAGGTCAAGGCATTTGCCAAGATCAAGGGCCATTTTTCAATAATGAGGCCATAAATTAGCCACAAACCTACCCCGACTGTAAACAAAAAATACATTCCCAAAGAGACCCCTGACAAATCCCGAGTACGCCATGATTGAATTGCCTGAGGCAAAAATGCGATCGTAGTCAAGAATGCAGCGCTATACCCAATCATTTCGATCTGGTGGGGCTGCAAGGCTAAGGGAAAAGTCATTAAGAGATTGTATTTGGTTGAATACAAATTTGCCTGGATTTGACCGATAATGACTAAGCAATTTAATCCTATAAAAACGAGACCATGAGACAACATCTAAACCAATGGATCGGTGCAGCCCTATGCGCTACCTTTATTACCGTACCTGTATTTGCTCAAAGTAATGCGGCAATCAAAAATTACCCAGATAAATCGATCCGCCTAGTCATCCCCTACCCTCCGGGCGGAGCAACCGATGTCATTGGGCGCATCATGGCGCAAGAGCTCTCTAAAACACTTGGACAGCAAATGGTGCCAGATAATCGAGCTGGAGATAGCGGCAATATTGGTGCAGATATGGTGGCTAAATCACCAGCAGATGGATATACCTTACTTATGGGGGCGCTTACCTCTCATGCCATTAATGCCAATCTTGATAAGGATAGAATTAAGTACAACTTAGAAAAAGATTTCACTCCTGTTGCAATTGTGGGTGTAGTACCCCTGGTTTTTGTGGTCAACCCATCCGTTCCCGTCAAAAACATGAAAGAATTCATTGCCTATGCTAAGGCCAACCCAGGCAAGCTGACTTTTGCCTCCTCGGGTGCCGGCGCACCCCAGCGGCTCGCTATGGAAATGTTTCGCTATCAACTTGGCTTAGATTTACTGCATGTTCCATATAAAGGGAGTGGCCCTGCCATGACCGATTTGGTTGGAGGACAAGTGCTTACTATGTCAGAAACCGTCCCCGCCGCGCTGCAATTTATTCAAGCAGGCCAGCTAAGAGCGTTAGCAGTAACAACCGCTAAGCGCATTAGCCAATTACCGGATGTGCCTACAGTCACCGAGGCCACGGGTTTACCGAACTTTGATGTGGTAAGCATGTTTGGCATTGAGGCGCCCGCAGGCACACCAAAAGCCATCATTGATAAATTAAGTACAGACATCAAAGTTATTTTGCAGCGCCCAGAAGTTCAA
>CANBYN010000047.1 GCA_947373615.1 Burkholderiaceae bacterium
GACTCATATGCCTACAAGGCGGCTAGCGATTTGATCTTCAAAGGTCTTGAGCAGCCAAATGGTTATACCGAACCATTGCTCCACGCATGGCGCCTAGAGGTAAAAAAGGCAAACGCCAAGTAATTTTGCTTAAATCTTCCTTAAAAATGGATTTGTCGAAAGACAAATCCATTTTTATTTATAAATCTCCATATGTTTGGTTTCTTAAACCCCTTCTCAAGAATTAACTCCGCATTCCCCTTTCGGTTTCATGATGGGGGCAGGGAAGCGGTTGGTTTTAAGGGTGGGGCTGGAGACTGCGTCGTGAGATCGATCGCGATTGCCGCTAATCTGCCCTACATGCAGGTCTATGAGGATCTGAGACTTGCAAATGAAACATATGCAAGTCTCAAAAATGATCGGCTAGCTAAAAGGCTGAATGTGAAGGGCTCATCCCCCAGAAATGGCAATCATCGGAATGTTTTTCATGACTACATTATTGGCTTGGGCTTTCGCTGGGTGCCTACGATGAAGGTTGGGGTGGGATGCCAGGTTCACTTAAGAGCAGATGAACTCCCTAAAGGGATCTTAATCGTGAAGGTATCTAAGCACCTCACCTCAGTGATCAATGGGGTCATATATGACACTCATGATCCCTCAAGAGGGGGAAATCGCTGCGTTTATGGATATTACATAAAAACTTAAAGTAATTTCTTAGATCCTGAAAAAGCAATCATTTATGCCCAATAAACACCATAAATTGACTTTAAAACGATGATTATGGAGTAGTTTTCTTTAGGTTATTTTAGATAACGAGAGTATTTCAAATTCCATGCTTGTTTGTAGATGCCTGTCATTCCAATCATTGAGGAGGTGGTCCAGGCGAGTGAAAATAGGCCGCTAAAGGCAATAAAGAAGGCCATAGTTTTCCAGCCTAGTGGAAGAATATCGGATATGAACCCTACCGTGGTGTAGCAACTTCCAGCAAAAAGAATGGCATCAACAGCATTAGGGATTAGATTTAGCCAAAAGAGAAGGGTTGCCCAAATGAAGATCTCGCTAATATGAATTAGGGCAATCAAAATGAAGGCTATATAGAAGTGAAAAAAGATCAAGTTGTACTGATTTCCCTCTAGATTTTTCTTGGTCAATTGCTCAAAACGCATGACCATGTGATTGAGGGCGCTTCCATGGAATACTAGGATGAGTATTAGGCCGGCAATTCCACAAATAATGTCAGCAAAAAGAAAAATAAAAGAGAAGCCTGTTGGTGTAGGGAGCATGGCTGGCGTCAAATTTGTTCCAGTATTAGGTTGGTTGGGGATCTAGAAATGATCGTACCTCAATGCAGATTTAGGCGCTAGAGAGGATAATGACTTTTCGTCCCATTTTTGCACTGTTGAGTCTTCTTTGAGTTCTGTTCGCACCCCCCAACAAGAGAAATACTTTTTGCTTTCCTTGGCTGGTATTCAGTTTACTCATATCCTGGATTTCATGATCATGATGCCACTTGGGCCTCAGTTCATTAGCGCTCTATCGATCAATACTCATCAATTTGGATTGTTGTTATCGTCCTATACCTTTGCTGCAGCAATTGCTGGAGTATTTGCAACTTACTATATTGATCGCTTTGAGCGTAGACAGCTTCTGTTACGTTTGTATATCTGCTTCATTATCGCAACTGTAGTGTGTGGTCTTGCACCAAACTTTCATGCTTTATTTATCGCGCGTGCCTGCGCAGGTGCGTTTGGTGGAATATTGGGATCGTTGGTGCAAACCATCGTTGCAGACTCCATTCCGTTTGAACGCAGAGGCAAGGCATTGGGAACAGTCATGGCTGCTTTTTCTGTTTCTACGGTTGCGGGTGTTCCCTTAAGTTTATTTTTGGCAAACCACATCACTTCATTAGGCTGGCGTGCTCCATTTATGTTTATTGGCTTGATCTCAATCCTGATTCTTTATCTAGCTTATCGTAATATTCCTAAAATTTCGGGCCACTTGCACCATATACAGGAAGGAAGTCGTTTCCAACAAATCTACGACGTCTTTGTTGCTCATCGTCATTTGCGCGCCTTTCTGTTTATGGGTTTAATCATGTTGACGGGCTTTACTGTCATACCTTATATCGCCTTATATCTCACAGCTAACGTGGGAATCGCAAATTCGTATATTTCTCTAATTTATCTTTGTGGTGGGCTAGCCACCTTAATGAGCTCTAGATTTATTGGCCACATGTCGGATAAATACGGCAAGGTTAAAGTATTTCGTGTGCTAGCTATCATCAGTTTGTTGCCAATTTTGGTAACAACCAATTTGGTACCTGTTCCATTATGGGTAGTTCTTGTAAATCAGACTGCTTTCTTTATCTTGATTTCTGGCCGAATGATTCCAGCAATGGCCATTGTGAGTCAAATGGTTGAGCCCAAAATTCGAGGAACCTTTATGAGCTTAATTGGCTCTATTCAGATGCTGGCCTCTGGGATTGCATCTGTAGTAGCGGGTTTAGTGGTTACTATCGCTGCCGATGGCAAGATGGAGCATTACAATTTGGTTGGATATGGCGCCTCTATCTGCGGCTTGCTCACTTTTTGGGTGGTGGGATATATTCACTCAGATGAAAAGATTCAATCGGTAACTTAAAACCTCGATGCAATAAGGAGTAAACATGATCCAATATAAACGCCCTGATGGTAAGACGGTAGATGGCTATTTGGCAGAGCCCACTAATACAACCAACGTTCCTGGGGTAGTTGTGATTCAAGAGTGGTGGGGTTTGGACGAAGAGGTAAAGGCTGTAGCAGACCGCTTGGCTAAGGCCGGATATCGCGCTCTCGTCCCAGATTTATATCGCGGTAAGTTAGCCTTGGAAGCCAATGAAGCGGAGCATTTGATGGGTGACTTGAACTTTGGAGATGCGGCTGGTCAAGATATTCGTGGAGCGGTTCAATATTTGAAAGCTACTGGTAGTCACAAGGTAGCTGTGATTGGTTTTTGCATGGGAGGTGCCCTAACGGTTCTGGCGGCATGCAATGTTCCTGAGTTAGATGCGTCGGTCGTTTGGTATGGAAATCCTCCTTTGGAGTATGTTGATGTCAAAGCGATTACTAAACCGATGTTAGGCCACTGGGCCATACATGATGAGTTCTTCTCTATAGCAGGAGTTAATCAGTTGGAGGAAAAATTAAAGCTTGCAGGTGTTAATTATGAGTTCCATCGTTATGACACCAAGCACGCCTTTGCTAACCCTAAGTCAGACTCTCGTGGTTTAGCACCCCTAAAATATAATGCGGAAGCAGCCCAATTAGCCTGGGATCGCACCTTTGAATTCCTGGGTAAGTATCTAGCCTAGTCTCATCTCACTATTAGGTTCTTGTGATGCACTTATTTTCTGAAAACCTTGCTGTAGAAATTGCTTCCTACTATCGAAATTTGGCTTTAGGTCATGGCGTAATTCCAAAAGTATTTACTTTGGTAAACGCAGAGGGCGATCAATACCTTTTCTTTATTGACGACCTCAATATGGAAAAGGATGAAGAGAATCAATTTTTATCCTATATTGTTCGGCAGTATGATGCGGTTTGTTACGCTCGTGGAACATTAGTGATCGTTCAAATCAATCAGCAGTTTATTGAATTTGCCGTAGTGGATAAAGATGACGAGAATGTAATTGTTTGTTCAGCAGCGCTCACCAGGGATATGGACGATAAGCCGATAGGCCTCACCGAGTTTGAGAAGACTTTGGTAAAAAAGAACTCTATTATATTTGGCGGTCTTTTCGAACCTATAAAACTGTCTGAGACTAAAGAAGAAGATTTTCAAAGTCTCTGGGACGAGATGAAGTCCAAGATTCTTCATCGCAATATGGGGATTTAAATGATGATTTCTAGAAGTGCTATTTTTATCTGAAGTATTTTCTAGAAAAGGTTTCAAGCACAAAAGAGCCAACTAAGGCACATACTAATGCGATTGCGCTAGCAGGCGCGCTCTCAATAACGCTGATAAATAGGGTTGTAAAAAGATAGAGGTTGATCACAATAGCTGCCCAGAGTGGCCATTGTTTTGCCCCAGTTTTCTTGATTATTTTTAGGTGGCCAAAAGTAATGGCTGCATAAACCAATAAGAATGCCAAGCTAGCCATTTGCCCGACTACGTCAAGTGGAAATAATAAGACCAAGACAACTACAATTAAGGCGGATACCGTTAGGGCGCGTAATTGGTTTTTCAATACAGTCTTACTCAAGGTTTCTGAAACCGATCTTGAACTGACCATATCGGCTGCAATATTGGATGCTGCAAAAATAGTTGCATTTAAGGCTGCTGCACAAGCCAATAATGCAGATGCGCCTATCACAATAAATCCCGTTCTTCCTGCAACGATTTGAGCTGCATCCGCAAGCACATGACCATTAAAGCGCAACATTTCCTCAGGAGAAATTAAGAGCACAGTTGCGCAACTCACTAATACATAAGCAATAGTTACCAAAATCAAGGCGGAGAACATAGCAAGTGGCAGTTCCTTTTGTGGTTTTTGCATCGCATTAGAGGAGTTTGTTACTACGCCAAAGCCTTGGAAGTTGATATATAGAATGCCAGTTGCAATTGCAATGCCATTGATCGTGCCACCTGACATTTTGAAGGTGCTGAGATTGGCCACATGAATGCCTTCTGCAGAATACAGAAGAAGGGCAATAGTTACAAAACCAATGGCGAGGGTCTCTGCACGACCAACAAAGTTTGTTCCGAGTATATTAATTCCAGCGCATACAATCACAATGCCAGCGCTTACAAGTTTTACTTCGTTTGGAGAGAGGTTGCCCCCAAGTAGGGTATTGGTATATTCGGCAAAGCCTGCAGCATAGAGTGCGGCAGCAATTAAATAAGCAATATATTGAAATATATTTAGACCGCCTGATATTACCCCTGGACCATAGCTCATTACCGTAAAGGTGGCTGCTCCTCCGCTACTGGGAAAGGTTGCCCCTAGTTTTGCATAGGAGTAGACGGAGAATGATGCAGCAATCGCGCCAATCAGAAACGCAAGGGGAATATGGGTTCCAGCATGAATGCTGGCAGTCCCAAGCAATGAGAAGAGTCCTGCGCCCATCATCCCACCAATTCCAAGGGCTGTGGCGGAAAAAAGGCCAATCGCCTTTCCATGCTTGCTTGCAGTCTTTAAGAGTGATGTATTCACTTGGCTTTCTCTGATCGGTCGCTTATTGGGCGGGGCTTGTATTCGAGCACAATGCCCCCATATTTAGCCATAACTAGAGTGTTTGGTGCCCAGGAAGGGACTCGAACCCCCACAACCTTACGATCGCCAGCACCTGAAGCTGGTGCGTCTACCAATTTCGCCACCTGGGCATGGCTTTATTATAGAGGGTTAGGCGTTTTTCGACCCTTTCAACCCAATTTGGCTTTTCTCCCTCAAGCTTAGTGGTTTGATACAGTAGCCTTAATTAATAACAAAAATAGCTATATAAGGCATGTATTGCCGAAGGAATTAAATGCGTAAAGCAAAAGACTTGGTGCCACGCGAGGCCGATCGTTTAGGAACGGTTCAAGGGCATCGAGATGGATTTGGATTTGTGATTCCCGATGATGGTGGAGAGGATATCTTTCTTTCCGAAAGGGAGATGTCTCGCGTCATGCACGGCGATAGAGTCAATGTCAGGGTATTGGGAACTGATCGACGTGGACGTCCAGAAGGACAAATCGTTGAGGTAGTTCTGCACGCTAATAAAGTAGTGATTGGCCGCCTCTTAAATGAAAATGGCGTTCTGATTGTCGCGCCTGAAGATAAGCGTATTGGTCACGATATTTTGATTCCGCCGAAGGGTCAAGGTAATGCCAAGTTAGGTCAAGTAGTGAGTGTTGAAATTATTGATTACCCTGATAGCTATCGCCAAGCAGTAGGTCGTGTAGTTGAAGTCTTGGGTGAGATAGATGATCCCGGCATGGAAATTGAAATCGCTGTTCGCAAGTATGGCGTTCCGCATGAATTCTCATCCGCCGCCAAGAAAGAGGCAGCTGCATTGCCAGATTCAGTTCAGCAAGCCGACCTAGAGGGTCGAGTAGATTTGCGTGATGTACCTTTAGTCACTATTGATGGAGCTGATGCCAGAGACTTTGACGATGCGGTGTATTGCGAACCAGTGATGTACGGTAAAACTAAAGCTTGGCGTTTAATTGTAGGTATTGCCGATGTATCGCATTACGTTAAACCAGGGCAACCATTAGATGATGAAAGTTTACTGCGTGCCACATCGGTCTATTTCCCAAGACGCGTTATCCCTATGCTTCCTGAGAAGATTTCTAACGGTCTATGTTCGCTTAATCCCGGGGTAGATCGACTTTGTATGGTCTGTGACTCGGTAGTCGATAACAATGGCATTGTCCTGGCCTACCAGTTCTATCCGGCAGTAATGCATTCTGCGCAACGGTTTACTTATGACACTGTTTGGGAAATTCTTTCTAATAGCAAAGGTCCTGAGGCAGCCCGCTTTGCTCAATTCCGCCCATTACTATCCAATTTATATTCTCTTTATAAGATTTTGTTGGCTGCTCGCGAGAAACGTGGTGCCATTGAATTTGAAACTACAGAGACTCAGATTATTAGCAATGAGCTCGGCAAGATTTTACGCATTGAGCCGCGCATTCGCAATGATGCGCACCGCTTGATTGAAGAGTGCATGTTAACGGCGAACGTTTGTGCTGCTGACTTTATAGATAAAAATAAGCATTTGAGCCTTTATCGCGTGCATGGCGAACCATCAGAAGAAAAGTTGGTTACCTTACGTCAAGTATTGAGAACCTCAGGGCTTTCATTGGGTGGCGGTGATAAACCGAAGCCACGTGATTTTGCTAAATTGATTCGTGAAATCAAAGATCGACCTGATGCCAATATGTTGCAGTCTGTCGTACTGCGTGCTATGCAACAAGCCATGTATCAACCTGACAATGAAGGCCACTTTGGTTTAGCTTACCCTGCGTATTCACATTTCACGAGCCCGATTCGTCGCTATCCTGATTTATTAACGCATCGCGTGATTAAATCAATTTTGCAGAAAAAGCCTTATGTCCCAGTCTTACCGCCTAAGGTTCCGCTCAATTTAACTTTGCCGCGCAAGGGTAAGGGGCGTGAGAATGCCGTCAATGCCAAAAAATCACAGAGTGATGCAAAAGCAGGGCCTGCAAAGGGTGTAAGAGTTCCTAAAGGTGCTAATGCCGCCTTACCTATTTGGGGTCAATTGGGTGTCCATTGTTCCTCTAATGAACGTCGTGCTGATGAAGCTTCGCGGGATGTAGAGGCATGGCTCAAGTGTTACTACATGCGTGATCATCTTGGTCAAGAATATTCAGGCGCTGTGACCGGTGTTGCAAACTTTGGTTTATTTATTCAACTTGAAAATCTTTTCGTAGAAGGCATGGTTCATGTCACTGAGTTGGGTGGGGATTACTTCCAGTATGACGAGGCTCGTCAAGAGTTGCGTGGAGAGCGAACCGGCATTCGTTATCGCTTAGGCGATCGTTTGCATGTTCTGGTTAGCCGCGTTGATCTAGATGCTCGCAAAATTGAATTTAGTTTGGTGAAATCCGTGGGTGCGGAACCGGGTGGTTCAAATCGTCGCCAACTTTTATTGGCTACTGATACTGGCAGGCCAAATAAAAAAGCAGCATCCAAACGGAGTAGGCCGGATAGTAAGGCGCCTCAAAAGCCAAGCGGTATTAATGTCAACGCTGCAAAGTCTGCGGGAACTTTAAGCGCTACGCAATCCAAGAGCAAAGCCAAAAGCGGCAAGAATGGTAAAGCCAACAAGTCCGGAAGATCGATCGGTAAACCTGCTGGAAGTAAGCCACCGATCCGCAGCACGAATGCACGACGCAAATAAAGATTGAGTTAAAAAAGAAGATGAAACAAATATTAGTAGGTTTTCATGCTGTGCAGGCGCGTTTGCGCGTTGATCCCGATAGTTTGAAGTCGGTGTACTTTGATCCTAGTCGTCGTGATAGGCGGATGGGCGACTTCCTAAAGCAGGCGGAAGAGTTGTTGGGTGAGCGTTTGCATGCTGCAGATGCTGAGCGCCTACATAAGCTTGCTGGTCATGATCGCCATCAAGGAGTTGTGGCTTTGGCTGAAAAAATGACCATTGCTCGCACGATCACTGAAGTGATTGAAGATGTTGAGGGGGCTAAAGAAAAACCATTATTTTTGGTATTAGATGGCATTACCGATCCACATAACTTTGGAGCCTGTTTACGAGTAGCAGATGGCGCAGGTGTGGATGCAGTAGTTATCCCAAAAGATCGTTCTGCCTCGATTAATGCGACTGTCAGCAAAGTGTCTAGCGGTGCATCTGAAGTTATGCCGGTCATTACAGTCACGAATCTGGTTCGCAGCATGAAAGAGATGCAAGAAGCAGGAGTTTGGCTCATTGGCACCGATGATGAGGCTGAAAAATCGATTTATGACTTAGATCTGACTGGCTCCCTCGGTATTGTGATGGGGGCTGAAGGAGAGGGGATGCGCCGCTTAACCCGTGAAAACTGCGATGAGCTCGTTCGCATTCCAATGCAAGGTGTTGTGTCCAGTCTCAATGTTTCTGTTGCTAGTGGCGTATGCTTATATGAAGCGTTAAGACAGCGTCTAGCAAAAGCTGCCAAGTAAAAACAGCAATCATCAATTACGAAGGGCTTTCTATGAAATGCAATATTGGCCATACAGATCGGGTTCTACGGATGACGGTTGGCGTAACCCTCATGGGTTTAGCTGGCTTCGGAATTACTGGCCCTTGGGCATGGATTGGCATCGTTCCATTAATCACTGGAATGATTGGCAATTGCCCAGCTTATTCAATACTCGGCATTAATACTGCCAAAAAATAAGCCTTACCCCTATTGGGTCTGTGGAGAGCATTGTACAAATGAATGAGGGCCTTCCCTTTAACTTTTCACTCTAAATTGAAGGCATCAACGAAAGAATGCAATGACAAAATTGACATCCAAACCTATCCTAAAAAAAGCCAGCGGTATTTTGGCTCAAGAGTTTGCAATACCTAAAGATATTGCATGGGCATGGGTCACTTTATTGTTCTCGCAAGAAGAGAAGAAGCGCGATAGCGAAGAAAAACGTTATAGCCGTATTGCAGAATTCGAAACCTGGATTTTGGAGTTGAACCTACCTACCGACCCTAAAAATCCTGAGGGCGGTGCAGTGAGTCCAAGGGCTATAAAAAATTCAGCAAGAAATGTCTTTGAGTGGCCCCATGAGTACATCTTTGAAGAGCCGGTAGCGCCAAAGCATCCAGACGCAAAGGCTACTTATGGCGATACGATTACCAAGCCAATTTTGGATGCAGTAAAAGATGCTGGCGGATCTGATGATCGAGCTGCACTTATTGCTATTTTAGAGAGTTATGCAAAAGAGGGTAAAGAGCCGTTCGCTAATATCACACCAGAAGGCATTGAGTGGAAAGGCAGCGCTTGGACAGAGGGAGATAAATTTAATCTTCTCACCATTAAGACCCTCAATAACCGCTTAGCTAATTTACGAAAGAAGGGCTTGATCTAGGGCGATTCTTTCGCCTGGATTGCAAAAGAAAAATTATCTAAATGAAACTATCTGTAGAAGTTAGAGCTGATAATTAGCTTAGCCCGATAGATGGAGCTGAATTCATTCTGAATCTCCTTGAGGGCAGCCATATTCAAATCATTTTTTGTGACTCTGGGCTGATCCAGCTTAATAATGGGAGGACTTTCCTCAACCCCCGAGCCTAGTTGTCCGCAGGAGAGTAATAGGTAATAGTTGCGCTGAATCTCAATTATTTAGCTAGCAGCGCCTCTAATTTTTCGGTGTCGATACAGAAATTACGGATGCCTTCAGCAAGCTTCTCTGTAGCCATCGCATCATTGTTTAATTGCAAGCGGAAGCTGGACTCATCTAACTTTAATAGCGTAATACCTTCAGCGTCTAATGCATCTTTTGCATTAGACGCATTTAATTTCTGATCA
>CANBYN010000048.1 GCA_947373615.1 Burkholderiaceae bacterium
CATCACCAGTCGCAGTATCCGGGTTGCTAGTGTAACGATAGACTTTTCCAACGCCGCCTGTAGCTAACACTACAGACTTTGCCTCAATGGTTTCAACGCAGTTTTTCTTAATGTCTAAGGCATAGACGCCATAACAGCGATTGGGTTTATTACGCTGTGTCTTAGTATCAAGTTGGCGATTGGTAATGAGATCAAGTGCAATCCAATGCTCAAGGATTCGAATATTTTTATGGGCTCTTGCCTTATCAAGCAACACCTCATGGATTGCTTTACCAGTGGCATCTGCAGCATGGGCAATGCGGCGATGACTATGCCCGCCTTCACGAGTTAAATGCAGGCCCATTGGCCCAGACTTATCGGCAGTAAATGGTACTCCTTGCTCCACTAACCAGCGTATGGCATCGGCACTTTCTTCAGCGATATAACGAGCAGTGGATTCAACCACCAAACCAGCGCCAGCATCTAGGGTATCGGCCACATGGGAATCGATGCTGTCGTGCTCTTTATCCACCACACCAACAATGCCACCTTGAGCCCAAGCAGTAGCAGCCTCACCCAATCCACGCTTAGCCATCAAAATAACGGGCTGTGAGTCAGCCATATGCAACGCCACAGTTAATCCAGCCAAACCCGCCCCAATGATGAGTACGGGTAATTCAGCTTTGACGTCAGATGCAGAAGAAGGTTTTGAACTCGCCATAGAGAGCTCATTCTAAAGGGCAAATGAATTCAAGGCATGAAAACCAAAAAGACCCCTACTAAGAGGTCTTTTTATAATTACAGCTCAAGAATTAAGAGGTAATTGCTGCCTCATTCTTCTTGGGATCATTCGTTCCATATCCCATCACCTCCGATGCTTGTCCGCCTTTTGAAAGATTAACTGCGCAATACTTAAATTCAGGGATCTTGCCAAAGGGATCAAGGGCGGAATTAGTAATGAGGTTTGCCGCAGCTTCATAGTATGCAAACGGCATAAAGATCACCCCTTTTGGAGTGCCATCATCTCTACGCACATGAATACCTACCTCACCACGACGAGATTGAACGGTAATGACATCTCCAGCTGAAACGCCTAACTGAGTCATATCTTCACCATGCATTGATACAGTGGCCAAAGGTTCAATAGCATCTAGTACCGTAGCACGACGCGTCATACTACCGGTATGCCAATGCTCTAACTGACGACCGGTAATCAACACAAATGGGTACTCCGCATCTGGACTCTCGTGCGCAGGAATAATATCAGCAGGCACTAATAACACTTTGCCATCGACTGTAGCAAACTGATCATCAAATACGATGGGGCGACCTGGGTCCTCAAGCGATAGACATGGGTAAGTTACGCTAGATTCTTTTTCAAGACGCTCCCAAGTAATACCCTTAATAGCTGCGTGCATCGCTTGGCGCATTTCATCATAGACTGCGGCAACACCATCATCCGGACCTTGGTAATTCCAATTGAGCCCCATCCGCTTAGCAATTTCTTGAATGATCCATAAGTCCGGCTTCGCGTCGCCTGGAGGCTCAACGGCCTTTTTACCCATCTGTACCATTCGATCAGTATTACTTGCGGTGCCAACCTTCTCAGGCCAAGCACTTGCAGGTAAAACTACATCTGCAAGTAAAGCCGTTTCGGTCATAAAGATATCTTGCACGACCAGATGTTCTAAGGATGCTAAAGCATGACGTGCGTGATTCAAATCCGGATCGCTCATTGCAGGGTTTTCACCTTCAACATACATGCCGCGAATCTTATCTGGATCACTATCAGGAGCTGTGATCTTGTGCATGATTTCTACCACGGTATAGCCAGGATTCTTATCTAATGGTGCATCCCAGAATTGTTCAAACCAAGCATGGGCCTCAGGATTATCAACCCGTTGATAATTCGGGAACATCATCGGAATTAAACCAGCATCACTCGCACCTTGCACATTATTTTGGCCGCGTAAGGGATGCAAACCTGAACCAGACTTGCCAATTTGACCCGTAATACTTACGAGTGCAATCAAGCAACGAGCATTATCAGTGCCATGAACGTGCTGACTAACACCCATGCCCCACAGAATCATTGCAGACTTAGTAGTAGCAAACTCTCTGGCGACTTCACGCAAAGTCTCTGCAGGAATCCCGCAGATTGGCGCCATGGATTCCGGACTATACCCTTTGATCTTTTCTTTTAAGGAGTCAAAATTATTGGCACGGTTTTTGATGAATTCTTCATCCACCAAACCCTCTTCAATGATTGTATAAATCATGGCATTGAGCATAGCCACGTCAGTATCTGGCTTGAACTGCATTACGCGCCATGCATGTTTAGCCATATCAGTAATACGAGGATCGCATACCACTAACTTTGCGCCTCTCTTAGCGGCATTCTTAAACCAAGTAGCACCCACCGGATGATTAGCCGTGGGATTTGAGCCAATCACCAAAATTAAGGTGGAATGCTCAACGTCATTAACTTGATTACTTACCGCACCAGAGCCAACACCTTCTAAGAGCGCAGCAACCGATGATGCATGACAAAGACGCGTGCAATGGTCTACGTTGTTGCTACCAAATCCCGTACGTACTAACTTTTGAAATAAATAAGCCTCTTCGTTACTGCCCTTGGCAGAACCAAAACCTGCAAGTACTTTTAAACCATGTTGATCTTTGAGCTTTTTAAGACCTCCACCAGCAAAATCCAGCGCCTCTTCCCAAGTAGCTTCACGAAAAATCTCTGACCAGTCTTGATCACGCTGTAATAAGGACTCGTCTTTGGGTACTCCAGGTTTACGAATCAAAGGCTTAGTCAAGCGCTGTGGATTATGGATGTAATCCATACCAAAACGACCTTTAACACAAAGACGATTGTGATTAGCCGGGCCATCGCGACCATCTACGCTCACAATTTTTTCATCTTTTACGTTATAGGTAATCTGGCAACCGATACCGCAGAATGGACAAACAGAATCGACTTTACGATCAACGATCTGTGAGCCAATTAATCCTTTAGGCATTAATGCGCCCGTTGGACAAGCCTGCACACATTCACCGCAAGCAACGCAGGTACTCTCACCCATGGGATCATTTAGATCAAATACAATTTCACTATGAGCACCACGCATCGCGTAGCCAATTACATCATTAACTTGCTCTTCACGACAAGCGCGTACGCAACGATTACATTGAATGCAGGCATCTAAGTTCACAGCCATCGCTGGATGAGAGATATCACTGCCAACCTTCTCGCGACGCAAAGCTTTTAACTCAGGACGCACAGAGACGTTCATGCGAGTGGCCCAGGTGCTGAGTTCACCATGCTGTTGTTTTTGCTCTTCTTCCTTATCTTGCCCTACCCATTTAAAGCCTTGATCAGGCATATCTGAGAGCAGCATCTCTAACACTAGCTTCTGGCTCTTTAAGGCACGTTCACTGTTGGTCTTGACTTCCATTCCTGGAGTTGCGCTTCTACAGCAACTCGGGGCTAAGGTGCGCTCACCATTAATCTCAACTACGCATGCGCGACAGTTGCCGTCTGGACGATAGCCATCTTTAAAGCAGAGGTGAGGAATTTCCACGCCGTGGCGTTTGGCGGCTTTAAGAATCGTTTCACCTTCATAGGAAACGATCGTCTGACCATCTAGTTTGAACTCCACAGTTTGTAGTGCTAGCTCTTTAGGATTAGTTGGTGCGTTCATGTTTGTCTTATCTTTCCCTGCTCTTATGCGACTTCGTGTGGGAAATATTGGTGAATACAGCGAATTGGATTTGGCGCCGCTTGACCAAGACCACAGATCGATGCATCCACCATCACAGTAGCCAAATCTTCTAAGGTCTCTTGATCCCATGATTTGGCTTGCATCAATTGTGCAGCCTTGCCAGTGCCAACACGACACGGAGTACATTGCCCGCAGCTCTCATGCTCAAAAAAGTGCATCACATTTAAGGCCATGTCGCGCGCCTTATCTTGATCACCAAAGACCATCACTGCTGCTGAGCCAATGAAACAGCCATAAGGCTGCAAAGTATCAAAGTCCAGCGGAATATTATTCATCGTAGCGGGCAAAATACCGCCCGATGCTCCGCCAGGTAAATAACCATAAAAATTGTGGCCATCTTGCATGCCGCCACAATATTCATCGATCAATTCTTGAATGGTGATGCCGGCTGGAGCCAACTTTACACCTGGATTTTTTACGCGCCCACTGACACTAAAACTTCGCAAGCCCTTGCGATCATGGCGACCAAAAGAACTAAACCAATTTGGTCCACGCTGAACAATATCGCGCACCCAGTAAAGAGTCTCAAAGTTGTGCTCTAAAGTAGGCCTTCCAAACAAGCCAACCTGCGCGATGTAGGGAGGGCGCATACGCGGCTCCCCACGCTTACCTTCAATACTTTCAATCATCGCAGACTCTTCACCGCAAATGTAAGCTCCTGCGCCACGACGCAATTCAATATTTGGCAAGGGAAATGGTGGATTTGCTTTCAGTTTGGCTAATTCCGTTTCAAGCAGTTCACGGCAACCGTGGTATTCATCACGCAAGTAGATGTAACAAGCATCGATGCCTACTACATTAGCAGCAATTAATAGCCCCTCCAAAAAACGATGTGGATCGCGCTCTAAGTAAGTGCGATCTTTAAAGGTTCCCGGCTCACCTTCGTCGATATTTACCGCCATCAACTTCGGAGCAATCTGATCTTTCACAATGCGCCATTTGCGACCTGCTGGAAAGCCAGCACCACCAAGGCCGCGTAAGCCAGAATTTTCCATAGCCTTGATGATGCTTTCTGCATCAAGCTGACCATCGTAAATTTGTTTTGCTAGTGCATAACCACCTTGAACACGATAAGTCTCATAGCCAACATAATCTGGAGAAACCGTTTGGCTCTCACCTTGCGGTGATACACCCTGCTCAGCGAGAGATGCGGGATCGAAAATCGCATCATCCTTGGCCATAGGCTGAGTCGTTAATTTATTATTTACTGCTGCCACTACTTTGTCTGTTGTAGCAAAGAGTACCGGGTATTGATGAACTACTGCCACCGGAGCTTGTTCGCACCGACCTACGCAAGGCGCTGCAATCAAACTGATGTTTGGATTGCCAAGAATTGCAGGCAATTTGGTGAGCAAGCCCTGCGCGCCCGCCAACTCACACGCAATCCCATCACATACGCGTATGGTGATATCAGCCACTGGATCATTTCCACGAACGACTTCAAAGTGATGATAAAAAGTGGCAACCTCATAAACTTCCGCCATCGGCAGATTCATCATTTTTGCCAATGCTACTAGATGACGATCGTGCAAAGCACGATATTCATCATTGATCTTATGGAGATTTTCAATTAATAAATCGCGACGATATGGCGCATGTCCGATTAACTGACGCACTTCTTCAATAGAGGCATCATCCGCTTGACGGCCTTTTAACTTGCTCTTGCGACGTATGGTTTCTCTCAAATCATCAGCAGTAGCAACGGCAACCGCTTTGACTTCTCCAGAAGGCTTTGGATGATTCATAGTTTGTAGTCTCTAATTTTTATACTTTTGATGCTTTTCTAGGCGAATCAGTAGCCTGCCAGAACACTGGCAGGCAAAACACTATTTGATTTTGAGTTATTTCAACTCTCAAGTCCTTGACGGCGCTCAAGGGAATGAATACAGGGTTTACCCTAGTTATATAAAAGACGGGGAAGGCTTGTCGCCTGACGGAAGGGAATAATCAAGTTTACGTTCGTAAATGCGGGCCTTGTAGCACTCGTTATAGCCTGGACTACCGATTTGCCAACCAATTGAGGTGCAGTCATCCTGGGCTGCTGACTCGATAGAACCACAGCCACTTAGCGCACTTACAGCAAGGATGGCCAAAGTTAAAGCAGGGAGAATGCGTAATTTTGTTGAATTCATGTCCTCAAGTCTACTTGATTCTGATCTCAACATCGAGAGGAATCCCCTCTTTTCCAGCCCCTACCGCCTTAACCTCTCCAACCTGAATTCGATTCTGAAGATCTGGGTCTGTCTTGGACATTAAGTCAAAAGCGAGTTTGGCCCGGTTCTTGGCTAAATCTTTTAATTCAGCTTCGGTGACTTCAATGCCCGCGATTAGTTCAGCATGCAATTGTTCATTGCGAGCATCTCCCTCCGGAAGCATCAATAAGCGTTGTCCAAGTTTTATACGGCCAACATATTGAGCATAAGCAGTCTTTAATCCTGACAGAATTCTTGGATCCGACAAGTTTGGTGTCGGCACTGGTTCGCCAGGGGACAACTTAAATCCCGCATCCTTCAAGATGGCAGAATCCGCCTTTACTCTAACCAACTCTTGCTTATCGATTACTGGATCATAAGTGCCAATAATTTCTAAACTGGAATTAGGTCTCTTGGCAAGGTACTCGCCAAACTTTTCAAGGCGATCTTGATCATCCGGTAAAAATACCGCTTCTCCGGGAACTGCATTTATACCCTCTTCACCACCCATGCCTAGTATCGATCCCAATGCTCTAAATGGTGCAGTAGCGACATTGGAAAGGACATTGCTAATCGCTTGCCAGACCAAACCGATCGCACTAAATTCAGGAGAACCAACATTACCCGCAATGCGGATGGTGACATCAATCGTGTCATCTGAGTCCTCTAGCAGCGCGATTGCCAATCCAAGTGGTAATTTCTTGCCCAGGAAATCTGGTACCTCATCTCCCAATTGAACCTTTTTGATAATGATTTGGTTGCTACCATTCAATTGACCATCTTTGGCACGATAATTTAAGTTTAGATTAAGGCGGCCATCCGTAATCTGATATCCAGCATAGGTCATTACCGCAGGATTAAAAGTCGTAAGCGGTAAATTTCTAAAGCTCATCAAGATGTCATGATTGCGACGCGGATCCTCAAACGAGGCCTGCCCCTTGGCCCTCATACTTCCAGAGCCCGCTACCACCCCATCCATTGCAATTGAGGTGAAGTGATCAGGAAGATTGCTTACTCCCAAAAAGGTGGCATTAAACTTTTTGATATCCACCTTAAAGTTAGGTCGCATTGCAAAGTCAGAAAAATAGACCTCGCCATTTTTCATATTGACAGTGCGAATATCCAAATCAAATGTTTCTTTATCAGAATTAGCTACCGGATTGGATTCAACCTTATTCTCCCCTTGATTAACCTCTGATTTGCTGGCATCTGCTTGAGATCTTGAGAATAAGCGGCGGAAATTAGAAAGCCCCTGATCATTGATCTCAAAACGCAATGCCGGATGATCAAAGATCACCTCATCTATTGCAAGAGTGCTTGTACGTCCGCCCACATGTTGACTAGTCTTATATTCAAATTGACGAATATCAGCGGTATCCCAAGTAATGAGGGGTATTTTTTCACCCTTTTCTATTGCTGATAAGTTTAGAAAATGTAGATCACCGGAAATCTCTTTAGCTTCACCCCCTAGTTTTACTGAAAGTTCAGCATTGAGTATGCCGCTGGTACCGATCAACTCCTTATTGGCCGGCAATAAGGTAACAAAGGGTACCGTGGAAATATTCTCCACCTTCACTTGGCCCTCAAGTGATTTTGATGTGGTATTCAGATTCCAGTGAGAGCGAATATTGCCCTCGTCTAACTGAAGATCGAGCTGAACACCCAACTTATTGGCGCTCGAGTTATCAAGCCCCCCACCAATAGAAACCTGCTGAAAAGCAATGGTTTTATTAATGCCGGGAATGAGCAACTGCAAAGATCCTAGAGTAAAGTCGTACTGGCCTCGCACTCCAGAGACAACCCCATTTTTATCGTAGTTGGCAACTTCTAATAACTTAATAGAAATAGGTGTGAGCTCTTCCTCTAATTTAGCATAGTCATCTATTAAATGAAGAGAGCCAGCATTTACTAATAATTCACCAACTGAAATCTTTAGTGGTTTCTTATTTTGACTAGAACCGCTCGGTGGGATATTTTTTTCTACCGCAAGAATGAACTCTTGCCAGTTCCAAAGCGCTGATTGAATTGACCCATGCGCTTTGTTAATTCTCTTTTCCACTACTAGCTTTGGCTTTTCCAAAATAATTTGGTCAATTCCGACTTCACCCACTAGCAACTTAGTCAACTTCAAAGTGATAACTAATTTTTTGAACTCTAAGAGCTTGCTGCCACCCTCTTTGGCCAAATGAAGATCATCAATTTCCACGCGTAAACGCAACGGAGAGAGGCTTAGGTCTTGGTAAGTAATTTCATAACCCAGTTTATCGCCGTACTCAACAACGGATTTTTTTATCAACCCCGGAATAAAGGCATGACTTGCTACCCAAAATACAATTGCCAAAACAACAAATACGCCCGTTAAGAGTAGCAACCAAACTTTTATTCTGGAGTCTTTGAAAGAACGCATCTACTTGTCTTTACGAATCAACATCATCAATAAATTAAATTTATCACACCAGGCTCCTAATTCCCTTTTCATTCAATATAAAAGCCACCCATAGGTGGCTTTTATATTGAATGAAAAGCAGCTAAGTGACCCAACACTTTGATCAAATTATTAAGCAGGAGGAAAGCCCATCTTTTGAGCCCACATGTTATTAAATACATGAATGATAGGTTTTTCATAAACACCTGCTTTAGTAAAGGGCTCATCCTTTAACCATGCATCAACATCCGCCCGATTTTGAAAGTCAATTGCTAGCAAACTGCCAAGAGTGGTTTTGCCATCTTCAGATGTAAGCGGTCCAGCAAATGCCATACGATCAGAAACTTGGGCAAGATACGCACGATGTTCAGGTCGAACCTGAATACGAAGATCGGCAGTGTCGGGACGGTCCATTAATAAAATTACGAAAATCATACTTATCTCCAAATGTAATTTTTAATACTCACTGTATATGCAGCATGAGTAAGATATTACGGGAATTGCGCAACTGAAATGAAAAAAACCGCCCTAAGGCGGCTTTCATTCAAGCGAGAAACTAATTAAGCAGATTTACGGCCTGTCTTAGCAGCTGGCTTAGCTGTAGCGGATTGACCTTGAATGTTTGCTAATGCAGCATCAACACTCTTTTCAAAGTTAGCAAATGCGTCAGTTGCAGTAGCGCGAACTTGGTCGAACTGTTGCAATGATGATTCAAATGCAGTTTTGAATGCAGAAACAAAAGCCTCAGACCCAGCAGGAGCAGATTTAGTGACTTCTTTAACAAACTTAACTAAGTCGTCACGTGCATCATCAATAGAAGCGTCAATTACTTGAGCAACTTCTTTATTGCCATTGCGTACAACTTTGTTTACCTTAGCTTGGTAAGCAGCAGCGTACTTAGCAACTTCTTGAGCAGCTTCTGGCTGAGCTAATTTAGTCAATTGTTGTGGGTCTTTGATAGCCAATAACTGTGAACTAGCATCTTGAGCAGCAGCCAATGCATCTTTAGCAGCAGCTTGGTTGATTACAGCTAATTCTTGAGCACTTTCAACAGCTACTTGAGCCAAATGTTTAGCTTTTTCAACAGCTTTAGCTTGAGCTTGAGCGATTTGGTCATTTAATTGTGTTTGAAACATGATTTATTCCTTTATATTTAACTGTTAGGTAAAATTTATTGCATTGCACCATTTTAAATAGGAATTTATTGCTTTGCAAGAACTTTTTGTCGCATTGCAACAAAATGGTTAAAAAATGGATTTTTTGGGGGGGAAAGGCATATAAATGAACCTTAGCTAGCCTTGTATTTTGACTTTTTAGGATAAATTTAAAAAAAGAATGATAAAAAAACCACCTGAAGGTGGTTTTGATAATGCTTGGCGGAAGGGGCGGGATTCGAACCCGCGGTAGGCTATTAACCTACGCACGCTTTCCAGGCGTGTGACTTAAACCGCTCATCCACCCTTCCGTACAGCCATTGATTATACGTTTGCCGGAAGGGTTTGCCTTTAAAAGCGTTCTTAGCAACTTATACGG
>CANBYN010000049.1 GCA_947373615.1 Burkholderiaceae bacterium
AGAAAAGCTTCCAAAAGAGTCTAAGAAAAAGAAGAAAAAGAAGAAAGATTAAGCTTTAAGAATCTAGCCGCTCTTTTGGGAAGCGCAACATGAAAGTACTCCCCCTCCCTGGCATACTTTCAATCACCAGCTGGGCTTGATGACGATTGGCAATATGTTTAACAATTGCTAATCCCAACCCTGTACCACCAGTATCTCTTGAGCGACTTCGATCGACGCGGTAAAAACGCTCCGTTAAACGCGGCAGATGTTCGGAAGCAATTCCTGGTCCAGTGTCAGTTACAGAAAATTCACCTTGTCCTTGCTCATTGACACGCCAACTTACATCTACTGCCCCAATATCTGGTGTATAACGAATCGCATTGGAGACTAAGTTACCGAAAGCAGAGAGAATCTCTCGTTCATCGCCTAATAAATTAATTGGTGAATTTACATGGAAATTTAAGGCATGCTTGCCTTGCGATAAAGCCTCAGCATCATTTTTCAAGAGGGCCATTAAAGTTTCAACCTTGATCACTGCCGTTGTCGCAGGCAATGTATTTGCCTCAAGATTAGCCAAGACCAATAAATCCTCAACTAAGCTTTTCATTCGTTGAGCTTGTGACATCATCATCTCAAAATACTGGTCTTGCTGCTCCCTCTTAAGGTCTAGGGATTGCACGGTTTCTAGAAAACCCATTAAGACAGTAATTGGAGTTCGCATTTCATGAGATACATTCGCTACAAAATCTCGACGCATAGCATCAGCTTTTTGTAAGTCAGTAATATCTTGCACTAGCAATAAATGTCTTTTTTGGCCAAAAGGGAAAGCTTGCAACATCAAACTAAGATTGCTATTTGGACCCATGCGTTCTAAAAGCAAAGAATCTTCGAAATTTCGCTTATGCAAGTATTGAATAAATTCAGGGCGCCGAATTAAAAAATTAATTCGCTGCATTACATCGCGTTTGAAAATGAGCCCAAAAAATCGTTCAGCGATGCTATTACACCATTCAATTTGATCACTCTCATCGAGCATGATGATGCCATTCGGTGAGGCCTGAAACGCCTCAATAAAATGATCATGCTGTTGCTCAATAGTCCGTATTTTTTGCTTGAGATTGCGGACTAGGCGCTGCAGCTTGAAGAAAACCTCCTCCCAAAATCCACTTGGTAAAGGCATTTTCTCTATCGTGTCAGAAAGCACATACCGTCTAAGGCGAGCTAAATTAATATAAGAGTAGACGAGCGGCACGGCAAGAATAGAGATTCCAGCGCTGATCGCCAATTCCACACTCGAATTAGCCAACACAATAAAAGCAACAATAAATGCCAAGCAAACTATAAAAGCAAATCGGGTTAAAGCAGGGATCATGGAGCAATATTAGTGCATCTTAAGGACTTGCCTAAAAATTTAAGCAAACCCCAATCAAAACTTAAGTCTCTGTTGGGGTCTTGGTGATTCGGTAACCACTTCCCCGCACCGTCTCAATAAAACGATCACAATCAAAAGGGGCTAATGCTGCTCTTAAGCGCTTGATATGAACGTCGACAGTACGTTCTTCAATATAGACTTCATTACCCCAAACTTTATCTAGCAAGCTTGTCCTTGAATGAACTCTCTCGGGGTTTGCCATAAAAAATTGTAACAGTCGAAACTCTGTTGGCCCCAATACAATTGGTCTGGACTCTATATTGGGCCATATTGCTAATACCCTATGAGAGCTTGGATCCAGCTTTAAGGGTCCTACACTTAGCGGCCCAGTATCTTCAATAGGCATCTGACGCCGCAGTATTGCTTTCACTCTCGCCACTAACTCTTTTGGCGAAAACGGCTTAGTTACATAATCATCAGCGCCAGAGTCAAGCCCAAGAACTTTATCTGATTCTTCACTTTTTGCAGTAAGCATCAAAATTGGTAATGATTTGGTGCGCTCGCTTGCTCGCAACTCTTTAGCAAATTGAATGCCAGACTTACCAGGAAGCATCCAATCCAAAATTATCAGACTTGGAAGTTGATCCTTCATGGCATTTAATGCCAAGTCTGTTTGCATTGCTTTCTCAACATCATACCCAGCGTGGGATAAGTTGATTGCAATCAATTCTGCAATTGATGGCTCATCCTCAACAATGAGTATGCGGTGAGTCATATATAAGTCCCTATTTATAATCTATTAGCTTCGCGCACCAATTCTTCATGCGGAATATGGCGAACATCAGAGCCCTTTGCAATATAAATCACAAATTCAGCAATATTCTTAGCATGATCCCCAATTCGCTCAATAGCTTTAGCGATAGTTAGCATATCTAAGCTAGCACTGATCATATGAGGATCTTCTGACATATAAGAAATCAACTTACGCACAAACCCTCTAAACTCTTCATCAATTTGACGGTCCTCTTCAACAACCGCGGCCGCAGCAATCGTATCTAGACGGGCAAAAGAATCAAGACTCCTACGCAACAGCGAGATGGCCATTTGACCTGATAAGCGAATCTCTGCGACATTAATGTTATGGGGTACACCAGATTCAATTAATTTCTTGGTACGCTTAGCCACAGTCTCGGCCTCATCACCAGCACGCTCAAGATTGGTTATGGCTTTAGACACTGCCATGACTAAACGCAAGTCTCGGGCAGTAGGCTGTCTTCGAGCGATAAGCTCTGTACATGCTAAGTCAATTTGAACCTCTAGATCATTGACCAACTTTTCATTCTCAATAACCACATTGCAGGTATCTATATCCATTTGCGTGAATGCGCGCATGGCTGTTGCAATTTGAGATTCAACTAATCCACCCATTTCTAACAAGCGACTAGAAAGTGAATTTAAATCTGCGTCAAATTGTGATGATAAGTGTTTATCTGGCATTACTATCTCCAATTAACCGAAACGGCCGGTTATATAGTCTTCTGTTTCTTTTCGCTTAGGCTTAATAAATATCTCATCGGTTTTCCCATATTCAATTAAGCTACCTAAATACATGTAAGCCGTGTAGTCGGAGACGCGAGCTGCTTGCTGCATATTATGGGTCACAATTGCGATGGTGTAGTCATTTTTCAACTCATGAATTAATTCTTCAACCTTACCAGTAGAAATTGGGTCCAATGCTGAAGTAGGTTCATCCAATAGGATGACAGAAGGCTTTACAGCTACACCTCGTGCTATACATAAACGTTGTTGCTGTCCACCAGAGAGAGATAAGCCACTTTGATTGAGCTTATCCTTAACCTCGCCCCATAATGCTGCCTTGTTCAAAGCCCATTCCACACGCTCGTCCATTTCAGAGCGCGAAAGTCTTTCATAGAGACGTACACCAAATGCAATATTTTCATAGATAGACATTGGAAATGGTGTTGGCTTTTGAAAAACCATGCCAATGCGGGAGCGAAGCAAGTTGAGGTCTTGACCCGGCTCTAGAATATTTTGACCGTAAAAGTTAATTTCACCTTCAGCTCGTTGACCAGGATAGAGGTCATACATTCGATTTAGGGTTCTCAGTAAAGTTGATTTACCGCAGCCTGAGGGTCCAATGAACGAAGTTACTTTACCCTGTTCAATATCTAAGTTAATTTTTTTTAGACCCTGAAAGGCACCGTAGTAAAAGTTTAAATTCCTCACTTCAATTGCGTTAATAGCGGATTTTTCTAGCTTTGAATTTGATGTATTCACTCTACCCTCTTGACTATCAATCTGATTTAAGTCAAACATTGTTTTCATATTACTCATCATCCTTGGACCTTTTCTCTAAATACAACCCGAGCCAAGATGTTTAATCCAAGCACCGCAAAGGTTATTAGTAAGGCTCCACCCCATGCCAAATCAACCCAGTTGTTATAAGGACTCATTGCAAACTGATAAATAACCACCGGCAAATTAGCCATTGGCGCATTCATATTGGTTGAAAAGAATTGATTATTTAAAGCTGTGAATAACAGCGGCGCTGTTTCACCGCTGACACGCGCAAGCGCAAGCAAAATACCAGTCATTACACCACTCTGGGCAGCCCGTAACGTAATCATAAAAGCTACTTTCCACTTGGGCGTTCCTAAAGCATAAGCAGCTTCTCGTAAGCTCCCTGGAACTAAACGCAACATATTTTCAGTTGTTCTGACTACCACTGGAATTGCGATCAAAGCCAATGCAATAGTGCCCGCCCAGCCTGAAAAGTGCCTCACTTGAGCAACTACGAAGGCATAAACAAATAAGCCGATAACTATAGATGGGGCAGAAAGCATGATGTCTGTAACAAAACGAGTTATTGAGGCAATCTTACTTTGATCGCCATACTCAGAGAGGTATAACCCAGCTAATACACCCACTGGTGTACTTATCAAAGTGCAGCAACCAATCAACATAAGACTGCCTACAATGGCATTAGCTAGTCCGCCACCATCTGAACCAGGCGCTGGGGTGCTTTGAGTAAAAAGGGAAATATCAATCGAAGAAAATCCCTTGATAACCAATACGCTTAAGATCCATAACAAGAAAATCATGCCTAGAGCCATGGCCGCCATCGATAAGGTTAGGCCAATTTTATTGGTCCGTTTTCGACGTGCAAATACTTCAGGATTAATGTTATTGATCTTGTTCATGTTTTTAAGCCTTGCCTTTTCTCCATATTGCTGAGCAGCCACTTTGCGCATGCCAAAACAATAAAGGTGATGATGAACAGCGCAAGTCCAAGAGCAAATAATGAAGATAAATGATTGCCTGCCTCAGCTTCGCCAAATTCATTGGCCAGCGTTGAAGCGATTGATGTGCCAGGCGAAAAAAGGGATGGAGACAGTCGTTGCGCATTGCCGATTACAAAAGTTACCGCCATTGTTTCGCCAAGCGCCCTACCTAGGCCAAGCATCACGCCACCGATTACACCGGCCTTTGTATATGGGAGAACAACGTTTTTAACGACCTCCCAGGTAGTGCAACCAATTCCATAGGCTGACTCTTTTAGAACAGGAGGAACGATTTCAAATACATCACGCATGACAGATGCGATGAATGGAAGAATCATCATGGCCAAAATTAATCCCGCACATAAGACGCCAATACCATTAAAAGCGCCAGAAAATAAGATGCCTAGACCGGGAATTTTCCCAAGAGTTGCTGCCAACGCAGGCTCAATGTATTCAGCAAAAAGTGGAGCAAAAATAAATAAACCGAACATACCGTAAATAATGGATGGGACGGCAGCGAGTAACTCCACTGCAGTGCCTAACGGTCTACGCAATGGTCCTGGGCATAGCTCAGTGAGAAAGACGGCAATACCGAAACTTAAAGGTACGGCAATTAATAACGCGATAAAAGATGTGACTAAGGTGCCATAAATTGCAATAAGCCCACCGAATTCTCCATTCACAATATCCCATTCTTGCGTAAAGAAAAATCCAACTCCAAATGTATTTAAGGCTGGCCATGCGTTAATTACCAGGGATGTAATTATTCCCAGCAATGCGATCAATACGCTACAAGCAAAAAATTGAGTAATCGCATGAAATAGAAAGTCTTGAACGCGCTGAAGCTTTGCAATTCTAAGGGCCTGTGATGAAGGCGCTGAGTCAGATCGAGTAGATTCCATCATAGATTTATTTATTTAAACATTGAAACAGCCCCATGAGATGGAGCTGTTTTCTGAGGCTATAAAAGAATGTAACTGATAAATTTACTTAGTGGTAATTTTCGTAAATACATTCTTACGAATAAATTCAGTAGTCTTATCTGGCATTGGCACATAGTCCAAATCTTCAGCCATCTTTTTTCCATCTTTAAACGCAAAATCAAAGAACTTAATCACCTCAGCTACGTTAGCTTTATTTTCTGGGTTTTTGTAAATCAGGATAAAAGAGGCGCCAGTGATTGGCCATGATTTAGCACCTGGGGCATTGGTAATAAAGGTTCCCATACCAGGAATTGCAGACCAATCAGTACTAGCAGCAGCTGCAGAAAATGTTAAGTCATCAGGAGCAACGAATTGACCATCTTTATTCTTTAACGAAATAAAGGTCATCTTATTTTTCTTTGCGTAAGCATATTCAACATAGCCAACTGAATTTTTAACACGGGTTACGTTAGCAGCAACGCCTTCATTGCCTTTGCCCCCTACAGTAGAGGCAGCAGGCCATTTAACCGATGCGCCCGAACCAACGGCGTCTTTAAAAAGGGTGCTAGTTTTCGCTAAGTAGTCAGAGAAAATCGCGGTAGTACCTGAGCCATCGGCGCGGACAACGACAGTAATAGGACCGCTAGGAATTTTTACGCCTGGGTTCATGATGGCTATACGCTTATCACCCCAGTCAGAAATTACACCTTGGAAAATATCGGCCAATGTAGGACCGTCTAATTTAATTTCACCAGGCTTAACCCCATCCACGTTAATCACTGGAACTACACCTCCAATAATCGCCGGAAACTGTACTAAACCTTCTTTTTCTAGTTCTTCAAACTTAACCGGATTATCTGTAGCGCCGAAATCAACTGTCTTCGCCTTAATTTGTTTAATACCGCCAGAGGAGCCGATAGATTGATAGTTCATGTTTGAACCAGTCTTCGCCTTGAAAGCTTCTGCCCATTTTGCGTAAATTGGATACGGGAATGTAGCGCCAGCACCTGTCATATCAACTGCAAATGCCGCAGGGGCAAGTGAAATAGCACTAATAACAAGCGCTTTTTTCAAGAAAGATTTCATTTAATCGGTCCTTAAATAGAATGAACGCAAAATGCGATATAAGGACGATACGATCAAACTATGACGCTTTGATGACAGCACTGTCATCAAACAATAAGTCTATTTAAATCAAGCACCTATAAAGGCAAGTGAAAGTAGAAAAATATTCTATATTGTAAAGAAATTAGGCTGTAGGAACCAAATCAGCAATGCTCTTAGCAGCGCTCAAAGCCACATCTCCATCCTTGGTTTCTACCATAACCCTAATTAGAGGCTCCGTACCCGAGGCGCGAATCAGCACTCTACCGATGTCTTTGAGATCAGTTTCAACTTTGGCAATTTGCTGTTTCAATGCCTCATCATTCTTCCAGTCATATCCAGTCTTGAATCTCACATTCAATAGGACTTGTGGAAAGATGTTCACTTTCTCTAGCAATTGGGCAAGGGACTTCTTGTTTTGGCTCATGGCTGCTAAAACTTGTAATGCCGCAATGGTGCCATCCCCCGTGGAATGTTGATCTAGGCAAAGCAAATGTCCAGAGCCCTCACCCCCAATTAACCAGCCATTTTGTTTTAGTTTCTCTAAAACGTAACGATCACCAACATTGGCACGTTCAAACCCAATGCCTAAATCTCTAATTGCGTTTTCTACAGCTAGATTCGTCATCAGGGTACCTACGGCACCACCTAATTCCTGACCCCGCTCAAGACGATCTTTAGCCAAAACATAGAGTAGCTCGTCACCATTAAATAGACGGCCAGTAGCATCCACCATTTGTAGGCGATCGGCGTCACCATCTAAAGCTATACCGATATCAGCGTGAACCTCTTTAACTTTAGCAATGAGGGCTGAAGGAGCTGTGGCGCCACAACCATCATTGATGTTGCGTCCATCTGGACTAACGCCAATCGAAATCACTTCAGCGCCCAATTCATGCAAAACATGAGGGGCCGTGTGATAAGCGGCGCCATTAGCGCAATCCACAACAATCTTTAACCCCTTAAGGTTTAGATCGCCTGGAAAGGTAGATTTACAAAACTCAATATAACGACCAGCTGCATCATCTAAACGAAATGCCTTCCCTAATTCTTTAGAGCTGACACACCCCATCGGCTTTCCTAATTCAGCCTCAATAGCCAACTCAAAATCATCGGATAATTTATCGCCATTCGCCGAGAAAAATTTGATCCCATTATCTTGATAGGCATTATGTGAAGCAGAAATAACCAAGCCAGCAGTTAAGCGAAGGGCCTTAGTAAGGTAAGCAACACCTGGGGTTGGAATAGGTCCACAGAGCATCACATCGACACCTGCCGCTGCAAAACCTGCTTCTAATGAAGCTTCAAGCAAGTAACCAGAAATTCGAGTGTCTTTGCCAATCAAAACTTTGCATCGTTCGCCAGGTTTAGCGTCTTTGGTGAATACTTTGCCTGCGGCATAACCTAATCGGGTCATAAACTCCGGAACAATCGGAAATTGCCCTACTTCGCCGCGAATGCCATCAGTACCAAAGTATTGTTTTTTCATGGAGTTAATTATAAAACCAAGTCCTTTTGAGATCTTTAATTAAGGTTGAACCGCCTCCCAGAGCTTCAAGGCATCCACTGTCTCAGGCACATCGTGTACTCGGATGATTTTTGCTCCTCTATCAGCAGCCATGATGGCGGCGGCTACACTGGGAGCTACTCGTTCATTGGTGTGCTTACCGGTAACCTTGCCAATCATGGATTTACGAGAAATTCCCGCCAATAGGGTGAAACCCAGTGTTGAAAAGGCATCAAAGTTCGCCAGTATATTGAGGTTATGTTCAAGACTTTTTCCAAATCCAAATCCAGGATCAATCGCAATTCGATCTGGTTTAACCCCTTTTGCAATTAAGAGTTCTGCTCGCTCTTTGAGAAATAGCGATACCTCGGCAACGACATTTTGGTATTCAGGATTAAATTGCATCGTGAGTGGATCTCGTTGCATGTGCATCAAGACAATGCCGCAGTCGTTATTTTCTAGGACTGCATCTATGGCCCCCTCCTGTCTGAGCGCCCATATATCATTTACGCAATCCACACCCGCTTTCAAGGCTTGACGCATGGTCTCGGCTTTATAGGTATCGATGGAAAGTGGCACACCACAATCTCTTAATGCTTCAATGACTGGAAGAACGCGATCAAGTTCTTCTTGCAAACCCACTGGCTCGGCGCCAGGACGTGTAGATTCACCGCCAATATCAATCAGGTCTACACCATTAGCAATCATGAGGTGGGCCTGATCTATCGCATCCTTGGGCGTTCTAAACCTTCCCCCATCTGAAAATGAATCGGGAGTGGCATTCAAAATACCCATGACGATAGGATGCTTACGTTTAGCAAAGTCAAAAAGAAAGCGCCCACAACGCCATGTTGTGGGCACCTTTTGCATGCCTTGATTATTCATCCAAGACTAATGGATCTTGCTTAAGCCGTCGCTGGGGCGCTACCTGCTGCAGGGCCTGGTGCACCACCAGCAGAATTTCCAAATTGGGTAGCAGGTGGTGGCTTAGGAGCGCGCGGTGGGCGACCTTCCATAATGTCGTTAATTTGCTCGGCATCAATGGTTTCCCATTCAAGCAAAGCAGCCACCATCGCTTCAACCTTATCGCGGTTTTGCTCAAGGATTGAACGGGCTAATGCGTATTGGCTATCAATCAAAGTACGAATCTCGGCATCCACTTTTTGTTGAGTCAATTCAGAAACAGTCTTGGTGCTATTGCGACCAAAAATACTTTCTGATTCGGTATCAACATAAACCATCGTACCTAAGCTATCACTCATGCCGTAACGAGTCACCATATCGCGGGCCATCTTGGTGGCGCGCTCAAAATCGTTTGATGCGCCAGTGCTCATGGAATGCAAAAACACTTCTTCTGCAGCACGACCACCAAACAAGATTGCCAGCTCTTCTAACATGCGATCTTTGTACAGATTTACGCGATCAAATTCTGGTAACTGCCATGTCACACCTAATGCCATGCCACGCGGCATGATGGTCACTTTATGAACAGGGTCAGCCTTAGGCAATACTTTGGCGACAACAGCGTGACCAGACTCGTGATACGCGGTATTGCGACGCTCTTCTTCACGCATCACGGCAGACTTACGTTCAGG
>CANBYN010000050.1 GCA_947373615.1 Burkholderiaceae bacterium
CCTCAATTGCAGGCTATTTTTTCTCTAGTCGAAGAAATGCAGGCTGTTGACACTTCTGGTCTAGAACCTTTGGCCCATCCTATTCTCTTTTTGCGCGATTTGGCGCAACCTTTGCGTACAGATCAAGTCACCGAGACCAATCATCGTGCGGAAAATATGCAATCAGCCCCTGCTCAGCAGGAAGGCTACTTTTTGGTGCCAAGGGTGATTGAATGAGCTGGCATAACACCCCTGTCGCCTTAATGGCTAGAGCGCTGGCCGCAAAAGAGGTCTCCAGTACGGAGCTAACCCAGTACTTTTTAGACCGTATTGCTGCTGGAAAGCGATGGAATGCATATTTAGATGTGAATGCTCACTTAAGCTTAGAGCAAGCATATAAAGCAGATAAGCTCATTTCTGAAGGAAAGGCCGGTAAGCTGACTGGCATACCAGTGGCCCATAAAGATGTCTTTGTAACTCGCGGCTGGAAGACAACCGCAGCTTCCAAAATTTTGGCTGATTATCAAAGTCCTTTCGATGCCACAGTTGTATCTAATTTGGGAATTCCAGATGATTTAAACCCTCTAGGCGCAGGAATGGTTTGTTTGGGCAAGACCAATATGGATGAGTTTGCGATGGGCTCTTCCAGTGAAAACTCTGCTTATGGTCCAGTCTTAAATCCTTGGAATGCCGCGCACGTAGCTGGAGGGTCTTCCGGTGGTTCAGCCGCAGCTGTTGCTGCAGGCCTGGCCCCAATTGCTACTGGCACTGATACTGGTGGCTCAATTCGCCAGCCAGCAGCATTTTGTGGTTTAACTGGAATAAAGCCAAGCTATGGACGCGTTTCTCGTTACGGCATGATTGCATATGCCTCTTCTTTGGATCAGGCAGGTCCTATGGGCAAGACTTCTGAGGACTGTGCGCTACTTCTTACAGCGATGTCTTCGCATGATCAGCGTGATTCAACTTCTTTGGCTGATTCTGGTGAAGACTATGGACGCTATCTCAATCAGACTTGGCAAGAGGGAAATGCTAATTCAGCAAAACCATTAGAAGGTTTGCGTGTTGGCTTGCCAAAAGAATTTTTTGCAGAAGGCTTGGCAAGTGATGTTGCGGTGTCCGTTATTGAAGCGGCAAAGGCCCTAGAAAGTCTAGGCGCAAAGCTCATTGATGTAACTTTGCCAAAAACGAAGTTATCCATTCCAGTCTATTACGTTTTGGCGCCAGCAGAAGCCTCAAGCAATTTAAGTCGCTTTGATGGAGTGCGCTATGGACATCGTGCAAATGAATATCGTGATCTTTCTGATATGTATTCAAGGTCGCGTACCGAAGGTTTTGGTGTCGAAGTAAGACGCCGTATTTTGATTGGAACTTACGTTCTTTGTCATGGCTACTACGATGCCTATTATTTGCAGGCCCAAAAAATTCGCCGCATTATTGCAGCAGATTTCCAGACTGCATTTAATCAATGTGATGTCATTCTTGGTCCAGTAGCCCCTGATGTTGCATGGCGTTTAGGGGAAAAATCTAAAGACCCTGTGCAAATGTACCTAGAGGACATTTACACGCTCTCTACTAATTTGGCGGGCCTACCAGCGATGAGTGTGCCTTGTGGATTTAGTGCAAATAATCTTCCAATTGGAATGCAATTGATCGGTAATTATTTTTCAGAGGCACGCTTATTGCAGGTTGCTCATCAATATCAAATGGCCAGCGATTGGCATTTGCGTCAAGCAAGCGAGGTGGCATGATGCAATGGGAAGTTGTAATCGGTTTAGAGACGCACGCACAATTAAAAACGCAGTCCAAAATTTTTAGTGGCGCAAGTACACGCTTTGGTGCAGAGCCAAATGTTCAAGCATGTCCAGTTGATCTAGCATTACCTGGCGTTTTGCCGGTGCTTAATCGCGAAGCAGTTGAGCATGCTATTCGATTTGGGTTGGCAGTGGGCGCTAAGATCGCACCTGTAAGCATCTTTGCACGTAAGAATTATTTCTACCCCGACTTGCCAAAGGGCTATCAAATTAGTCAATTTGAGTTGCCGGTCGTAGTTGGTGGTCATCTTGAAATCCTGGTGGGCGATGAGATAAAGGCTGTAGAGCTTACACGCGCCCACATGGAAGAAGATGCTGGCAAATCAGTTCATGAGGAAGGTTTTATTGGTCCCAATGGAGAACCATCTAGTGGCATTGATTTAAATCGTGCCGGCACCCCCCTTTTGGAAATTGTTACTGAACCTGTGATGAGAAGTGCTGCTGAGGCTGTGGCTTATGCCAAGGCCTTACATACCCTAGTAGTTTGGTTAGGTGTATGTGATGGAAATATGCAGGAAGGCTCTTTTCGCTGTGATGCTAATGTATCCGTTCGCCCCAAAGGCCAGATAGAGTTTGGCACGCGCTGCGAGATTAAAAATCTGAACTCATTCCGCTTCTTGGAAGAAGCTATTCAATATGAAGTACGTCGTCAGATAGAGTTAATTGAAGATGGCGGTGTGGTTGTTCAGGAAACGCGCTTGTATGATCCTGATCGCCAGGAAACGCGCAGTATGCGTAGCAAAGAAGATGCTAATGACTATCGTTATTTTCCTGACCCTGACTTACTGCCAGTTGTGATTGATGATGCTTGGATATCTGAGGTACGTAGCAAGATGCCTGCCCTACCTGCCCAATTGCGCGAGCAATGGCAAAGCGAGTTTGGATTAAATTCCTATGATGCGCAATTGCTCACACAAGATCGATCTACAGCAAAAGTATTTGAAGAGCTCTTAGCAATTGTGGGTAAGTCATTGGCAAAAGCTGCTGCTAACCTAATCGCTGGTGAATTCGCTTCTTCATTAAATCGTGCGGGAATTACAACCGCAGAAGCACCTTTAAAGGCAAAGCATTTAGCACCATTGCTGACACGCGTTGCAGACGGCACTATCTCTAATAAGATTGCTAAAGAGATTTTTGCAATTCTTTGGGAAGAGGCGGTTTCCAATAAGTCGATTAGCACGGTAGATCATGTGATTGATGCAAAGGGTCTAAAACAGATTAGCGATAGCGGTGCTATTGAGGGCATCATTGATCAAGTGCTCGCAGCCAATCAGAAATCAGTTGAAGAGTTCCGTTCTGGCAAAGAGAAAGCTTTCAATGCGCTCGTTGGCCAGATCATGAAAGCCTCACACGGCAAGGCAAATCCTGCCCAAGTAAATGAGCTTTTGCGTAAAAAGCTTGGTTAATAAAGAACATATTGAGAAAGAGATAAATGAGTGCAATCGATCCGAAGCAGGCAGAGCAAGAAGAACTAGTTGCAGAGTGGCTCCGTGCAACTCCCGGATTCTTTGAGCGCTATGCAAATCTTTTTAATGAGATCAGGATTAAGCATCCTCATGAGGACCGTGCAATTTCTTTGCAAGAACGCCAGATGACAGTACTGCGCACTCAGAATCAAGAGCTCAATCGTCGCTTAAGTGAGATGCTGCACTTTGGTAGTCGCAACGATACAACTCAACAAAATTTAGTGGCTTGGTTATGGTTATTGATGAAGGCAAATAATAAGGCGGATGTTGATGTAGCAATTACTTCTGGTTTGGCTGTGGTGTTTGAAGTGGAAGCGGCACAATTATTGCCTCCCAATTCTGCTTATGGTCCATGGGTTGACATCCCTCTGTGCGGGTCAATTAAAGAGTTAGCGAAAGCTAGTATTGATTTGCTCGCTAGCCAAACCAATATTAATCCTGGGTGGCAAAGCTTGGTGGCAATTGGTTTGCCTTTGGGTAAAAGCATTGGAGTCAATCAATCCCCTGCGGTACTACTATTGGCGAGCAAAGACGAGACTCGTTTTACCGCAGGTATGGGTGCGTTTTATTTGCGCCAAATTGCTGAATTAGCTGCCGCAGCTTTGGATCGCATCAAGGCTTATGAAATTAAAGGCGACTGAACTTCATCCCCTCATGCAAGAGTATTTGCATGAGTTAAATGTGTTGCGTCAACTCTCTCCACATACGCTCAAGGCATATGGACTTGATTTGAGTGACCTACAAAATTTTGCTCTTGAAGATTTCGTTGAATTATTAAACGTTAGTAATGGTCATGTTCGTCGTTGGGCCGCACGCCTGCACTCCAAAGGAAAATCCGCAAGAAGTATTGCTAGGGCGCTTTCTGCTTGGCGCGGATGGTATGACTGGCTCACTGAAAAAGATGCTCGACGCGATGCACGTGCAGGCAAGATGACTAGTAATTTGGTGGCCAATCCAGTTGATGATGTGAAGGCTCCAAAGCGACTGAAGTCATTACCAAAGGCTTTATCGGTTGAGCAGGCCCTTGCATTGGTAAACCAAGCGGTGAAAGAGGCGCAAGAAAAAAAAGATTTTGAATCGATTCGTGATGCTGCCATTATTGATTTGCTTTATTCCTCGGGCTTGCGCCTTTCAGAGCTCTTAGGAATCGATGTAATGCAAAGCAAGGATCGTCAACATGAATCAGCTGGGTGGTTAGATTGGGATGCCGCTGAAGTCACTGTTTTGGGTAAAGGCGGCAAACGTCGCACTGTCCCCGTAGGCGCTCCAGCGATGAGATCTCTTGCTGAATGGCGTGAGTTTCGTAACGCGGGAAGCTATTCTGAGAAATCAATTGCTCTATTCCTGTCGTCAACAGGCGGTCGCCTACCCCCGCGGACAGTACAGGCCCGACTGCGAACTCTAGCCATGCGCGCAGGCTTGCCAACCCATGTACATCCTCACATGATGCGTCACAGCTTTGCAAGTCACGTTTTGCAGTCTTCCCAGGACTTACGGGCAGTACAGGAAATGCTGGGGCACGCCAGTATCGCTAGCACTCAGATATATACATCCTTGGATTTCCAGCACCTTGCTCAGGCCTACGATAAAGCACATCCGCGGGCCAAGGCTGGCAAAGACTGAGGAACTCGGTAAGATATGAGGTTTCCCGCTTTGGGACGCATTAATTCTAGATTTTGATTGGATTATTCATGGCATTAATTCCGGTAACCATTTTGACTGGCTTCTTAGGAAGTGGCAAAACGACTTTACTTAAGCACATCCTCACTGAAGAACATGGCAAAAAAATCGCCGTGATTGAAAATGAATTCGGCGAAGAAAACATTGATAACGACATATTGGTTCAAGACAACCAAGAGAATATTGTGCAAATGAGCAATGGTTGTATTTGCTGCACCATTCGTGGCGACCTAGTGGAGGCTCTGAACGAGCTTTGGGAGCAACGCAAAGATAAGAAGATTAGTTTTGATCGAGTGGTTATTGAGACCACTGGTGTTGCAAATCCTGGTCCTGTGGCTCAAACATTCTTTATGGATGATGATGTTGCCGATCATTATGTTTTAGATGCTGTGGTTACCTTGGTGGACGCTAAGCATGGCCAACAACAGCTAAATGAGCATGAAGAGGCTCAGCGCCAAGTTGGCTTTGCGGATCAAATCTTTATTACTAAGACGGACTTAGTGAGTCCTACCGAGGTGGATGCCTTGCATCGCCGCTTAATGCATATGAACCCTAGAGCCCCAATTACGGGTATTTCTAAGGGAATAGTGCCTCTAAATGCTGTTTTGGACCTCAAGGGTTTCAATCTAAATGCCAAATTAGACATTGACCCCCATTTCTTGGAGCAGGATGACCATGATCATGCCAATTGCGGTCACGACCATAGTCACGACCATGATCACAGTAAAAGTGGCCATAACCACAGCCATGATCACCATCATGGCCATGCAGGGCACACAGACCGCATCCAATCCTTCGTTTTCCGTAGTGATAAACCCTTTGATCACAAAAAGTTGGAAGACTTCCTGGGCGGTATTCTAGAGGTCTTTGGCGAGAAGATGTTGCGCTACAAAGGAGTGCTTTATGTGAAGGGAAGTAACCGAAAAGTGGTGTTCCAAGGGGTTCATCAGATGATGGGCAGTGATTTGGCAGGTCCTTGGGGCGCGGAACATAAGCAAACCAGAATGGTCTTCATTGGCATCGATTTGCCTAAGGACACCCTACTGGCTGGGCTTGAGGGATGTTTGGCTTAGCCAGATTCGGGTACAATCCGCCGCCACGGCAAATATTAATAAAGGCTGTAAAAGTTTGGCAGAATGAGGCAATAATGCTTCAAACCCAGGAAAGAATGAGATGACGGTAAAAACAGCAACAAAACCAGCAACGGTTGCAAAAGCTAGCAGCAAAGTTGCAAGCACAAAGGCGCCCAAGGGCGCGCCCTTAACTGAAGCTGAATTGCTTAAGATGTCCGAGAAGGACTACATGAATGCTGCGCAGTTAGATTTTTTCCGTCAAAAATTGCAGACTCTCAAAGAGGACATTTTGAAGAATGCTTCAGAGACAACCGAGCATCTTCGTGAAAACATATTAGTTCCTGATCCAGCAGATCGCGCAACGATTGAAGAAGAGCATGCATTGGAATTGCGCACACGTGATCGTGAGCGCAAATTGCTTAAAAAAGTAGAGCAGGCTTTGGCACGTATTGAGTCTGGTGACTATGGTTGGTGCGAAGAGACCGGGGAACCGATTGGCCTGAACCGTTTAATTGCAAGACCAACAGCCAATTTGTCACTAGAGGCTCAAGAACGTCGTGAACTCCGTCAAAAATTATTTGGCGAATAAATATTAAGTAGCAATGACTAAGCACTTACCTACTATTAGCGATATCCCACCTTTATTAAAGGCGGAAATTCTAGCTGAGGCTTTGCCTTACATCCGCTCGTATCACGGCAAGACAATTGTGATTAAGTACGGTGGAAATGCCATGGTCGAAGAGCGGCTGAAAGAGAGTTTTGCGCGCGATGTGATCTTGTTGAAATTGGTGGGAATGAACCCCGTAGTGGTGCACGGCGGCGGCCCACAAATTGATGAGGCCTTAAAGAAGATCGGTAAGACTGGCACCTTTATTCAGGGCATGCGCGTTACTGATGAAGAAACCATGGAAGTGGTCGAGTGGGTACTCGGTGGCGAAGTGCAACAAGATATCGTCATGCTGATTAATCACTTTGGAGGCCAAGCTGTTGGCTTAACTGGAAAAGACGGCGGGCTGATTCGTGCCAAGAAGATGTTGGTAGCTGATGAGAAGGTGCCGGGCGGCACAATCGACTTAGGATTTGTTGGTGAAATTGAGGCTATTAACCCAGCAGTTGTAAAAGCTTTGCAGGACGATGCTTTTATTCCTGTCATTTCTCCGATTGGTTTTAGCGAAGAAGGCCAAGCTTACAATATCAATGCGGATTTGGTGGCTGGAAAGATGGCAGAAATTCTGCATGCTGAAAAATTAGTCATGATGACCAATATTCCTGGAGTAATGGATAAAAACGGTACGCTGCTGACTGATTTAACTGCCCGTGAAATCGATGAACTGTTTTCAGATGGCACGATTTCTGGTGGAATGTTGCCAAAGATTTCTTCTGCTTTAGATGCAGCTAAGAGTGGCGTTAATTCAGTTCATATTATTGATGGCCGCATTGAACACTCTTTGTTATTAGAAATTTTGACCGAACAAGCGTTTGGCACAATGATTCGTTCCCGATAAGAAAATGATCATGCGTGAATCCTTAGAGCCATCAGATATTGACACCAGCGGTGCTGATGCTAGTAAGGCACGCAAACGCCCCCGTCCTGGTGAGCGACGTTTACAAATCCTGCAAGTACTTGCGGAGATGTTGCAAAACCCTAAGGCTGAGCGTGTTACCACTGCAGCCTTAGCAGCCAAGATTCAAGTTTCTGAAGCCGCCCTTTATCGTCATTTCGCCAGTAAGGCGCAGATGTTTGAAGGCCTCATCTCCTTTATTGAGCAAACTGTTTTTGGTTTGATCAATCAAATTAATCAAAAAGAAGAGTCTGGCCTTGCGCAAGCGCGCGGTATCATGCAAATGCTCTTGTTCTTTGCTGAAAAGAATCCTGGTATGACGCGAGTTCTATTGGGCGATGCTTTATTACAAGAGGATGATCGTTTGCAAGAGCGCATTACTCAAGTATTGGATCGGGTTGAGGCTTCTCTTAAGCAGGCTTTGCGGATCGCACAAACTCAAGGCGGTTTATGGGCTCAATTGGGTCAAGAAGAAGTGAGTATTCGTGCCGCAATGTTGATGAGTTTTACATTGGGTCGTTGGCATCGCTTTGCCCGTAGTGGATTTAAGAAGTTACCAACGGAAGCCTCTGATATTAGTTTGCGTATCCTTCTCTCAGAATGAGCGAGCTTCACCTCTCTAGAAACACCATCCATTTTGCCGAGCCCCTGCCTTTGCAGAGTGGCGCCATGTTATCTGGCTACGATCTAGTTATAGAAACCTACGGCAAACTCAATACTGATAAAAGTAATGCTGTATTAGTCTGCCATGCACTCAATGCATCTCACCATGTAGCTGGTCCAAGCCCCGATAATCCAGAAGATATTGGCTGGTGGGACAACATGATTGGTCCAGGTAAGCCGGTGGATACGAACTATTTTTTTGTCATTGGGGTGAATAATTTAGGCTCTTGCTTTGGCTCTACAGGGCCAATGAGTATTGGTCCAGAAACTGGCAAGCCTTATGGAGCAGATTTTCCAGTGGTGACCGTAGAAGATTGGGTAAATACCCAAGCTCGCTTGGCCGATAAGTTGGGAATTCGTAAATTTTCTGCAGTAATGGGCGGTAGTTTGGGGGGAATGCAAGCGATGGCCTGGGCTATCCAATTTCCAAAACGTTTAGATCACTGTGTAGTAGTTGCATCAACACCGAAACTCAGTGCACAAAATATTGCGTTTAATGAAGTGGCGCGTAATGCCATTTTGTCTGATCCTGATTTTCACGGCGGCAATTATTATGAGCATGGGGTAGTCCCAAAGCGCGGTTTGCGTTTGGCGCGCATGGTAGGTCATATCACTTATTTATCTGACGATGATATGGCTGAAAAGTTTGGTCGGGAGTTGCAGCGACCAAATGGCGAATCGAATGACTATCGTTTTAGCTTTGACGTAGAGTTTGAGGTAGAGAGTTATTTGCGCCATCAAGGAGATAAATTCTCAACCTATTTCGATGCAAACACCTATCTCCTAATTACGCGAGCCTTGGATTATTTTGATCCAGCACGTCGCTATGATGGCAGTCTCAATCGTGCATTAGCAGAGGTGCAGGCCAAATTCTTGGTGATCAGTTTTTCAACCGATTGGCGTTTTCCGCCTAATCGAAGTCGTGAGATTGTTCAGTCTTTGCTTAGCAATAAGAGTGAAGTTGCTTATGCAGAGATTGATGCACCACATGGACATGATGCATTTTTATTGGACGATGAACGTTATCACAATCTTGTCAGGGCGTACTTTAAAAAGATGCACGAGGTCCAGCCATGACCTTTAATAGTAAGCGCGCAGATTTTGAAGCGATAGCAAATTGGATTGCACCCAATAGTAAGGTGCTTGATTTGGGTTGTGGGGATGGCAGCTTCTTAGCATTCTTGCAAAAACAAAAGCCCGTACATTCTTATGGCGTTGAAATTGATGATGCACGTGTCCTTTCATGTGTTCAAAAAGGTTTAAATGTTATTCAGCAAGATTTAGAGGGGGGTTTAGCTCTTTTTGAAGATAACAGCTTTGATACGGTGGTACTCTCACAGACTGTCCAAACGATTCATCAGACCGAAAAGATCTTGCGAGAAGTTATTCGCGTTGGCAAGGAGTCGATCGTATCTTTTCCAAATTTTGCTCACTGGTCGCATCGTTTAGCGGTTGGTCTTGGTCGCATGCCTGTGTCAAAGAGCTTGCCTTATCAGTGG